>SLQC01000293.1 GCA_007131625.1 Balneolales bacterium
AATTTTCATCTGTTTAAATTTTCGTCTGGTTAAATTTTCTGATTTATAATGTCTGATGGAGCATCCTTGAGTTTAATCATATGCCTGTGTGTCCGAATTATTGGCCATGGATGTCTCATCTGTTTAAAGTGTCTGGATTCATAAGGGCTCATGTAGCATCCAGGGCCTGGTCATGTTCCTGTGTGTCGAAAACAATCGCCATGGATGATTCGTGCTTTTAACATGGGATACGGCAGGCCGCAGGTTCGAAGTGATCTTCAAGGATGGGGATATCACAGACAGGTATCCAGAAGTTGCAAAGTCCCTGAATCGCTTGAACAATGAATAGGTGGAATTCTCCGGAACCGGTCAATTCCCTGTAATCTGATCCCGTGAGGCATACGTTTGTGTTGCCTGTTTTCCGGTGGATTCTACATATCCATTCCATCAGACCGTATCATCAACTCAACAACAAAAAAAGATACATACAACATGCGATATCGTAATATAGATTTCAAAGCTGATTCTCCCGGCAAAAAGTCCCATCAATCATACCGTGTTTGCCTGGTTCTTGTGGCAGTGCTTTCTTTCAGTGCCGTAGAAAGCAAGGCGCAGGAATTTGACCCGATTGGCATATTTTTGACCTGGCAGTATGATCCGACCACTTCCATGACCATCGACTGGCATACTACTCCGGAAGACGGCGATCGTCAGAGTGTGCTTCAGTACAAGAAGCTTGGTGCTGATCGATGGAGAGAAGGAAATGGTACCTCACACGATTTTCCCCATTCGGACCGTACGATTCACCGGATCACACTCAGGCATCTTGAACCGGGGACCACTTATCGATTCCGCTTCGGTGATGATTCCAAAGCTTATCGCTTCGAGACCATGCCGGCTGATTTAAGCGATCCGCTGCGCTTTGCAACAGGTGGAGATACCGGCCATGCGGAGGATTTTAAAAGGATGAACCGTGCGGTGATGGAATACGATATTGATTTCATCGTCTGGGGTGGTGACATTGCTTATGGCAATGGAGACCCGGCACGTGTCGATCGTTGGCACGGATGGTTTGATGGGATCAAGGAGACACTGATTGACGATGACGGAAAGGTGACACCCATTGTGATAGCTATTGGCAATCATGAACTTTTTGGTGTGCGCAGGCTTTACAGAGGCAGTACTCCGCATCATGAACATACGGAAGAAGAAGTTCAAGCGTACCTGGATAAACATAATTTGTGGGATGGCAAACCTACATATTTCTTCCATCTATTCGCCTTTCCGGGCAGGCCTTCCTACAATGTTCTGGACTTCGCCGACTATATGAGCATTTTTGCTCTGGACAGTAACCATTATTCTTCAATTAGCGGTGGACAAACCGCCTGGCTTGAGGCCAAACTGGCCGATCGGCAGGATCGCCCACATCTATTCCCCGTCTATCATGTACCGGGTTATCCAGCTCACCGATCTTATTCGGGGGCAACTTCTACTGAAGTCCGGGAAAACTGGGTTCCCCTTTTTGAAGAGTATGGCGTTCGCGTTTCCTTTGAAAATCACGACCATGTGTATAAAAGAACTCACCCGATTAGAAATGGTGAAGTGGTTAATGACGGAGAAGGTGTAGTTTATTTAGGCGATGGTGCCTGGGTGGCCGGTCCCCGCGATGGTGACAGCCGCAATGAATGGTATATCGATGAATTTGCCAGTAAAAACCACGGCATCATCGTTACCTTGGAGGGCGATACGCAGGATTATGTCGTGGTCAGCATAGACGGAGAGGAAATTGATTACTATTCAAGCAGCAGTCGACGATAATTTTCTGTCGTTTGATTGACACCACTCCAGCAATCAAGACGGAAATCTTGGCAGTGAAAAATAAATCCCATGATTTCCGTTCAGTTTTTTGTCCCGCGCGCCTCAAATGGACCATGGACAGACAGAATCCGGCGATCTTCGCTGGTGTCGTCAAGAACAATTACACGATACCTTTTCCCGCCTGGTTCAACACGGACAACGACATGTCCTTGGGACCCTGCAACGTTATTGATGCGCTCTTCCATCCAGGTGGTCTCCTCCTCACCGAACAGGTCAATCATGTTTGTTCGTCTTCCTTCCCACATACCATTGGTAAGGAAAATATCACGCGAACCGGGATAGATTTGTTCAGCGAGCATCCGTCGTAATACATCTGGTCCGGGGTGACTGGCAGCGTAGACACTGAGTATATGTATACGAGGCTGAAGTACGCTGAGAAAGAATGAGTTGGCAGAATCATGGAATCCGTGGTGATTGAGGGTGTGTACATCGACAGGACCAACGACCCAGGCCAGCGCAGACTCCATATCACGCCAAATGGGAGCATTGGACGGGAGGGTGCCTACTAAGTCACCACCGCTGAAATAAGCGAAATTACCATAATTGATGCGGAATGCGATACTACAATTATTCTCGCTTGGCGGGTCTTCTTCGGGAAAGCGATGGCGCACCGAGGTGGCGCTTTCACCGGTCCAAACATCACCGTTTGCAGCAATATTTTGGAATTTGAATTTCGGATATTTTTCCCGGTTGTGCCTCAGGATGACTTGATCATTTCGCCCTGCGATAAACTGTTCCGCTTTCATATTGCGGTTCTGAATCTGCCATTGGAGAAACGCACGATAGTTATCCATCATTTCTCCCTGCAGTGGTGAGGGGTAGTCATAGTCTGGCCAATTGCGATCGATCATGGTGCGGATTTGAATCTGATCGGCTACATCGGTGATTCCCGCCAGCTGGTAAGCACCTGATTCGGCTGATGGAGAGTCGTCGGTTACTGTTCCCATATGGTCGCCGTGAAAGTGGGTGATAGCGGCATAATCGAGATCACCATTTTCTCCAAAAGGGTGAACGGCTTTTATGTAGCGGGCCAGCCACTGACCAGGCCGGAGGGATGCATCCGGTCGCTGGGGTGAGTCGTAAAAAGGTGGTCGGTCGCGGATAGTGGCACCGGCATCGAGCAAAAATGTAGTTCCATCCGGGAAGATGAATAGCGTCGCATCACCCTTACCGTTGTTTATATGATGGATGTCCAGATACCCTTCCGTCCAGGGAGCAATCACCTCACCCGCCTGTTGTGCAGTGCCGACAGTTGGCTTGGTAACCATCCAGGTGAGGATTAATACAATGAATGAATACCGAATCATTTTGCTAAACATACCACTCATTTTCATAGTTCGCTTACGCGTTTCACTGAGCATGTGTTTAAATTTTTTGATTTATATGGACACATGGAGCATCCATGGTTTTAATCATACACTTGTGTGTCCGAGACTTCGGTCATGGATGTGTCATGTGATTATTTGGTATTTACTTTTGCACGTCACCAATTGGGAATCAGATCGGGATACATGTTGGCAACAGCAATACGCATGGGCATGGTATCCGTGTCATGCTGATGAGTGTAAATGACAGCCCACGAGCCATTAAATCGAATCAGAAGCGGACCAGAGCGTTGGGTTGTTTCAACCGTAAATATGGGATTGTGAGGATTCTCCTCGTAAGGCCCCAACAAATTGGAAGAATAAGAAAGTCCAAACCCCGGCTCTCCATCCCATGTACCCGGGAAAACACTATACCAGGTTCCGTTCCAATAGACGGGTGGACTGCTAAACGTGGCGTCGGTATCCACCTCCAAATACTCAAATGGCCCGGCGGGATGTTGAGATGTGAGCATAATTATGCCATACTCCCGATTTTCTCCGGTAATATTGCTGCCTGAGACACGCATGTAATAGGTTCCTTCATGCAGTATGATCCCACTGCAATAAATGCGCCCTTCCGTCAACAGTTCCTCCTCGGTAGCCTGGATACGATCCGGAACGGCTGCTGCATAGTCCATGATAGTGAGAACAGGCTCCTGCTCATAGGTCCAGTTTAGCAAATCTGTGCTGTAGGCGACTCCACAAGCCCGGATGCCGGGATAATCACCGTGTGCATCACCGTAGTAGGTAACCCAGATCTCGTTCTCTTCATCGTAGACTAAAGAACTAACCATGACACGGGCGGATCCCTGCCAATCCTGGACTTCATATAAGACAGGGTTGCCGGGATAATCGACCCAGTCGATAAGATTTCGAGTAAAGGCCAGACTCCCGGTTTGATTTGCGGCGATTCCCTGTGCTCTGGCTTCTGAAGCATCGGGCGGTTTCGAGTTATAAAGCATTCCTATGCCGCCGGGAACCTGGAAAAAGCTCTGAGCTGCAATTCTCGTGCCCCAGACTTCTTCCAGAGCCATAACATCACCTTTAAGTTTGTGCCATGATTCTGATTTGAGAGGTGGATGTCCGGTACTACCCGGGCCGCCCTGTCCGGGTCCGACTAAACCGGCATGGACCGGTAAACCCGGACTGGACTTTTGAATTGTAGTTTCCTGGAGTTCATCAGGATGGCAATGATAAAGAAAAAATGACAACAGTAATATTATAAAGAACAGAGCACTCGGTTTACTGAAGCATACGGATTGATTACTTTTCATAGATTCCGTTGTGAAGAGAAAATTCTCTTTTTAATTATTAAGCTTAAACCGTAGTTTATTTGTTGTTAGTGTTTGCAATTAGTAATAAACATTATCTATTACTTTGACGAAAACCCAGCTATTTCGCGGGTGATGGCAATAGCATCCAGGTCGTTGATGTAATCTTCGATATTCGTGTATCCGTTACCGTTGCTGTCGATGTTGGCAATTTCGGGATTATTTGAATCCAGACCGCGAGCCTGTTCCCACCAGTCGGGAATTCCGTTACGGTTGGTGTCGATCCACTCAGGCATGGTTACAGAGTTGAGACTGGGCAAGCCACCGACATCATCCTGGAAATCAATAGCACCGACCTTCCACCAATCCGGCAATGAGTAAGCTTCTCCCTTCCCTTCTATTTCCTGAATCCGGTAGTTTTTGATTTCCTGAATGACATACTTATCGTGATCATCCCTTATCCACGCGCCGGCATTCGCCGTTACCTGTTCCCAGGTTTTTTCGGCCGAAAGCGTCGTGACCGTTCCTACGTTTAAGGGTTCGGTTTGTTCATGGTATTCCCTGTCTACGTTCTCACCGGCATCAATCATCAACCACTGATCTTGCATCTTTGAAGGTTCTACATGGAAGTTCCCGGCTAGATAGGCCTGGGTATGGGTACTTCGGTCTACCAGTCGCCAGTCTGTGAGGAAGTAATTGTTTATGAAGTTGTACTTTGTGATGGAATTATTGTCGTAGTTTGTTCCAATTCCCATATAGACGACATTATTGCGAAAATCCATCAGCAATCCGTTTGGATCCTCTTCATGACTCAAATAGTTGCCCGGACGCGGTACTCGGGCCCGGTTGTTGGCCCAAATATTTCTAAGGAAGCTGTATTTGGCACCATTTCTGCCGCGAACCAGAGCGCCGTATCCTCTGACACCTTTAAAATGGACGGAATCCCAAAGCGGCTTTGCAAGGACACTGTTCTGGACGGTAGCATTGTCCATTCGTGTGACTCCCAGGTTGCCATCCATACCCCATGTGACTGTGACATGATCCAGAATCACATGATTGCCGCCGCCTACCCGCAGGGTCCATTCATTGGCATTGCTGGTATAACGTTCCTGATTGGAGTCGGCACCATGCCGGAAACGCATGTGCCGGAGAATGACATCGTAGGTTCCGATGTAAAAAAGTTGACCTTTGACAGTGATGCCGTCACCGGGAGCTGTTTGTCCGGCGAAAGTCGCATAAGGATTATATACCCGTATTGGCGATTCAAGTTCAATGGTACCTGAAACATCAAATATGATGATGCGGGGACCTTCGGCTTCTGCTGCTTCCCTCAGAGAGCCCGGGCCACTGTCGTTCAGATTGGTAACGCGGTATAAATCTCCGCCACGCCCTCCGAAGGACATGGCGCCAAATCCTTCGGCGCCTGGAAATGCCGGAACCCGTGGACCATGTGTCGAAATATCTGCAGACGGAAGGGGAGTTGCATTATGACTGTGCCACCGGTTTTGCGTTTCAAGCATGCATTCGCGTGCTCCCGGCTCACCCCATTGGAGTGGCGGGATATCCGGACCATCCATTGCATTTATTGAGTAATGAAAGGGCATCAACCCCATAATCAGAAAAAGTACGAAAAGGGTTGATTTCATCCAGGGACTTTGATTAACCATATGTTTATAATCATTGGGTTTTGAATTTCACTATATGCGCCCACTCATCAGTATGCGCCCACTCATCAGTCGGCAGGATTCAGCTAAGCTGGTATATGATGCAAATAAGAAATGGATTTGAAACTGCCAAGAGTTGCGTTTTTGCACAGGCTGCTGGCGCATAATCGTTGATTTCGATGCATTGCAACGACAGCTTATCACAAAAATGCACGACGATCTGTAAAATAGAAAAAAATATTTGTCGAGAAAGTGGAAAATAAAAAAAGTGGTATTGAGGAGTTTGAGCGATAGTTGACGGCATCTGGGAAATTTACTATACTTACCCTCTTCGTTTCGGTGGGCAGCTGCGTGCGAGTTTTATGCTCATTGGAAAACAGGTTAACAACGCCACAGTCGTAACTCACCTTAAATACTCCGATTGATTACGTGAACGTCATCTGACGCAGTTTCGGATACTGGTGCCGGATACAGCTGCCGACCCATATGTTATGCTAAATAAATCATAACCACGTTAACAGTATTGAAAATCAGAATGGAAATTCATCTGTTTAAATTTTCGTCTGGTTAAATTTTCTGATTTATAATGTCTGATGGAGCATCCTTGTGTTTAATCATATGCTTGTGTGTCCGATTTATTGGCCATGGATGTCTCATCTGTTTCAAGTGTCTGGATTCATAAGGGCACATGTAGCATCCAGGGCCTGGTCATGCTCCTGTGTGTCGAAAGCAATCGCCATGGATGATTCGTGCTTTTAACATGGGTTACGGCAGGCCGCAGGTTCGAAGTGATCTTCAAGGATGGAGATGTCACAGACAGATATTCAGAAGTTGGAAAGTCCCTGAATCACTTGAACAATGAATAGGTGGAATTCTCCGGAACAAGTCAATTCCCTGTAATCTGATCCCGCGGGGCATACGTTTGTGTTGCCTGTTTTCCGGTGGTTTCTACATATCCATTCCATCAGACCGTATCATCAACTCAACAACAAAAAAAAG
>SLQC01000113.1 GCA_007131625.1 Balneolales bacterium
AAAATGGAGCTTCACCGGTTTCAATTGCGCGAGCTGAAAACCATTGATCTTGACGAAGCATCGTATGAGGAGATTGAGACAGAAATGAACAGGCTTGATCATGCAGAAGAGCTGGATCAGAAAGCTGCGTTGATTGGTGAAATCGGAGCCGGTGAAGAACGGAGCCTGTTGGATATGTTGTCTCTTGTCGGGGAAGCACTTGACGACATAGTTACTTTGGAACCTGGATTTTCAAGCTATTCGGAGGAGCTGAAGGCGGCCCGTATCAGCATTCAGGAACTGCTCACTTATACCGAACGCTACCGCTCGAACATTGAATTCAATTCTTCCAGGCTCGAAGAACTCCGCCAGAAACAGTCGGAAATCCGCAGGATTGAAAAAAAATATAACCGATCGCTGCCGGAGCTTCTAAAGTACCGGGAAGAACTGGAGGCAAATGTTAATCTGGCTGAAAATTTTGATCTGGAGCTCGAAAAGAAAGAAAAAGAACTTCATGCAGCTTCGGCAAATCTCGAACAATGCGCAACATCCCTTCACGAAGCGCGAATCTCGGCAGGTACCGAACTGGGAAGGAATATATCGGATACACTTACCCGGCTCGGTATTCCCAACAATCGCTTTGAAGCCAGAATTTTATGGCGGGAGGATGGTGAGGGCTGGATCAGAATCGGGAATAGGACTATAGGATGCTATTCCGACGGTCCCGATGTGGTGGCCTTTTATATCAGCACAAATAAAGGCGAGTCCCCTCGTCCGATGGCACGAATTGCTTCCGGCGGCGAGGTATCCCGGGTGATGCTGGCCATGAAATCGGTAATAGCCCGTGAACAGCATCTGCCGGTGATGATTTTTGATGAAATAGATATCGGGATCAGCGGTGCGGTGGCTGAAAGGGTTGGACAAACCATGCACGAGCTCGCACAGCACTGTCAGATTATCGCAATAACACATCAAGCACAGATAGCGGGGCAGGCGGATCATCATTACAAAGTGGAAAAACATGAAACCGGTGACCGTACCGTCACCAGCATTCAGTTGCTGGATGACGAACGGCACATTGTGGAAATTGCTTCGATTATGAGTGGCACCGAAGTCAGCGGTCACGCCGTTGCAAGTGCCCGCGAAATGGTGGAAAAGGCCCAGGCCAAATATAGGTGACTCTTACCGGCCTACATGTGTATTCAGAGAAAAAACAGGCATCTTATAAATTCAATACTTTGGCAAACATGGAAAACGATGTTGAAAAGTTCATTCATTTCCTGCGGTTGTCAATTCGAACAGGCCAGATAAGTCGAACAAATTGATCAAGTCAAAAAATTCAAGTAAAACTGAAAAGGTGGACATCGAAACTGCGACCTTTTTTTACCACAAATTACCGGTACGGTATTACAAATGTGGTTCAGGTCCACCCCTTTTGATACTGCATGGCTGGGGCAGCAATGCGGATGTGATGATGCCGCTTGTTTCCAAATTGTCAGATCTTCGAACCTGCTATGTCCCGGATTTACCCGGATTCGGGGAAACACCGCCGCCGCCAGAGCCCTGGACGGTAGATGACTATGTGGATTTGGCAGAACAATTTGTTACCGAAATTGCGGGTGGTCGGGCCGACATCCTCGCACATTCATTTGGCGGAAGGATAGCACTCAAGTGGTGCTCCCGGGAATCGGGAAAGGAGCAGGCCGGCAAAGTAGTCATTACAGGAGGTGCAGGGATGAAGCCACGTAGGACTTTTGCATTTTATTGTCGCAAATACACAGCAAAGCTGTTGAAAGCTCCGTTTATGCTTTTGCCGGCGGCACATAGAGAAAAAGCGCTGGATTGGATGCGGGGAACAGGTATTTGGAAATCACTGGGATCATCCGAGTACCGTCAATTGGACGGGGTGATGCGGCAGACGTTCGTCCGTACGGTATCTGAACATCTGGAGTTCTGCCTGCAGAAAATATCCCACGATATCCTTCTTCTCTGGGGAAAGGAGGACGGCGCAACACCCGTATATCAGGGCGCACGAATGGAAAATGGGTTGCACAATGGAGCCCTGGTGGTAATCGATCATGCCGGACATTACGCATTTTTGGATCAACCCGATCGATTTATACGTATAGTCCGTGCATTTTTGAAGCATACAGATGAGATCATCGGATCATAAAACTCAAACATTTTGAGAATTGGGCCCGGGAAAACAAGTTGAATATTCAGCTGGCATTTATCCGGTTGCTGTCAGAAGAAAGCCACTCGGAAATCACTCCAGGAAAAATCATTGCCATTACTCGCATCGGACCAGGAATGAATTGACCACTGACCATCCTCATCGCGGTCTATAAACAGCCGGATCCGTCCTCTTGCTTCAGAGGGCAAACCCTGGCGGTTGTGGTTGATGATGATCAAATAATCGGCCTCAAACTGCTCTTCACCCGTTTGACGTGGAGTGTAATTCTCATATTCAAATGTAAGATCGTGTCCGCCCAACCCCTCTGTTTCGGAACTCATATTGCTGAAATAGGTCTGCTCTTCGAGAACCCCCCATCCCTGCCAGAGATCAGGATTGCCACTCTGTGCCACTGAAGTGGGTTCATATACAAACTCCTCAAACGACAGACAACGACGATAGTTGTCGACATTAACCGCCCGGACAGCATTGATCAGATTCTGGACGACATCCTGCGGTCGATACGGTTGAATGAATACCGGAACAGTGGTTGACCCCGGCTCCTCGGGTTCACGAGTTTCGAAAATACTGCATGAAGTCATCATCAGCCATATAATAGTCATCCCCAAAATGGCAACCCGGTGTGTATTTTGGAGTGAAAACAGGCTTTTCATCTGGTCGCATTTAATGGCAAAGCACGTTGCGGATCCAGTTTTTTGATATGTGGAACGGATTGTCATTTTACTGAAAGTTACTCTTTCGTAACGTTGGAAAAAAGAGGGCCATGAAAGGCGGAACGATCAGAATCATTGAAAAAGGAGTGGATATAATCATTTGGCAGCAGAAATTCAAATCCGATACCGGGAAAACGCATACGGTAGTGTAAAAGGGATATGGCACGATTTTGCATGGGTATATCCATTTGGAGATTCGGTCGGTTGGTAGCGGGGGCATCCGGCAAATCACAAATGGGCGCGGAATCCGGACCGTAAACAGCATCATCAATAATCGGATATCCCCATTCTCGCAAATGGAGACGGATCTGATGGGTTCGGCCTGTTTGAGGCCTGCAAAGAATCAGCGCAGAGGTATCCAACCGTTTCAGCACCTGGAAATCGGTGACGGATGGCTTGCCTTCCGGGCTGCATTCAAAAATATACCCGTTCTTTCTTTTTATAGGGGCGTCGATAACGACATGGTTGTCAACCGGTGAACCGGAAACAACAGCAAGATAGAATTTTTCAACATCCCCGTCCGAAAAAGCAAGCTGAACCATCCGGGAAAAATTGTGAGTCAATCCGAATAATACGAGGCCTGACGTCACTGAATCCAGCCGGTGTAGCAAACGAAGAACCGCAGGTCCTGACTTGACGCTGCAATTATCACTAATTCTCTCAATACAGGTATTTTTGTTTCTTTTGGGATTAAGGTATGACACTCCCAACTCATGCAAAATGGATGTTAGTGTGTTTTTGTTATATCGTCCTCCGGGGTGAACCGGCATTGGAGCGGGTTTATAAACAAGAAGGAAATCATTGGAAGTCCGAAGCACCGAAACTTCATCGGGCACAGATGGTTCGTAGTGTTCCGGATGGAAGAGAGTCAATGCCGGCTGGCATTTTATCCGGTCACCGATAGAGAGTGTGCGGTTTCCCTGGGAGATCCAGCCGGCAGCAAGTCGGCGCACCCACTCCTTCCGAGAACGAAACGGAAATCTGTCGGAAAGAAACGATTCGATCTTCCGGTTTTGCTCGTGGTTGCGAATGCGGCAGCTCAGATGCCGCGAATAGGAACCGACAACGCGGACTTTGCGTGATGGTGCGGGAATAGTAGGAACAAATGGAATTGTCGGAATAGGCAAAGCAGTCGGAATAGGAAAAACAGTTGGAATTTCCGGGATTATCAAAGCAGACGGAGCAAACGGAATAGCCGATGTAGACGGAATAGCCGAAGTAGATGGAATAGTCAAAGCAGTCGGAATAGTCAAAGTAGATGGTTTGCCGGATTCGAGAAAATAGCCGGATTAGCCAGAGTAGCCGAAGCTACCGGATCATGATCCGGATTTCTCAGCGGGGTTCCGTTTTTTAAAGTTTTCGTCAAAATAGTTATACCATTTACGGAAAGGGGCATACGCTTTCTCCTGGTGAAAAGGACGCTTATAAGGATGTTGCCGACACTTTTCACTGCAGCAACCTTCCATGATCTCGGCTCCCTCTTCCGAGCAGATAAAAAGTTTATTGCAATCCAGATTGGCACAATTGATGTACATATCACACGGATTCCCGGTTATTTCACAATGGCTGATCGGTACTTCATCCTTAGGATTTACCGGCACAACCAGCCGGTCATCGAACACAAAACACTTACCTCTGAAATGTCGGCCGCCCTCCTTTCTGGCATAATTCAGGATACCGCCGTGAAGCTGATTTACATCACTGTAACCCTCTTTTTTCATCAGGACTGAAAACTTTTCACACCTGATCCCACCGGTGCAATACATCAATACTTTCTTATCTTTATCGATGCCGGCCTCAGCCAGCCATTTCGGGAAGTCGTAAAAATTAGACACTTCCGGCAACAACGCACCCTCAAAATGGCCTATTTGCGATTCGTAATTGTTGCGGACATCAATCATCACAAACTTCTCACCCGATTCGATTACTTTTCTCCATTCAGATGGCTGCAGATGCCGTCCTCCCTCAGTATTAGGATCCAGCGATTCATTCACGTGCAACGAGACGATTTCGGGTCGCAATTTGACAATCAACCGGGCAAAAGGGATTCGGTCGCAGGCATCTTCCTTAAACTCCGTTTCTTCAAAGCCTGCTTTGGAATTTAAAGTCTCTTTATAGATGTTTATTTGCTCTCTACTACCGGCAAGTGTACCGTTAATACCCTCATTGGATATGTAAACTCGCCCTTTCAAACCCAGGCTGTGGCACTGGCTTTTGTGATTGGTAACCCATTCATAGGGCGAATTGATGGGGGAAAAGCAGTAGTACAATATGACGCGAAAGGGCAAAGATGAAGTCGACATGATGCGGTTTGGATGTGAAGAATGCGATTTTGGTATGAGTGATTTGATGCAGATTTATTTACACTGAGAAAGGGGCATTTTCAGATGAAGAGCACTATGAAAAAAGTCAACCTTTGACCATACACCCATTTTCAATAACAGGTTCTGATGGATGGCGCATGCGTTGGTTCGGAGGTTTTTCATCCGGCGGCAACGGTGGATACTGGTTTGTGTCTACTTCAAGTCTTTGGCCATCATCGATTAATTGATTACGTAATACCCGGTAATCAATATCATGCAAATCGGAGCCTTCCTCCAGTGCCTGAACAGCAGCCGTAGCTGCCGATTGCCCCAGCAGCATAAATACCGGTTCCATACGGATCGACCCAAAAGCAATATGAGATGATGAGACGGCACAACATGCTAACAGGTTTTCACACTCGTTTCTTTTTGGAAGCAAAGAGCGGTAGGATATGGCATAGGGCCCTTCCGGAGATTCTTCTATATTTCCTTCATTTTGAACGCATCCGTTATCGGTAATGTATCGCTGTACGTTGTGTGAGTCCATTGTGTATGAGCCGAGCCCTACCGGATCTTCAGTTATTCGCATCCGGCGGCAGTCATGTTCTGTTATCACATATTCACCAATCATTCGCCTTGCCTCACGAACATAGATCTGTGTAGGCCAGTTGTCATTATCAGTAAATTCATCGGATGCCAATCCCCATTTACTCACTTCTTCACGAACGTCTTCCGGCACTCTTGGATGATTTGCCAGGGTCCACATCAAGCCTCTTTGGTAAATCTCTTGTATTTCAACGACTTCAGATCTTCTTGCATAACTACCATTCGGATAGTCGTAATTTACTCCAATCATGTTGGTAGAAAAACCCCACCGGTTATTTGTATCCGTCTTCCGGTTGGGCATTGCAGCCGGCAGCCATGGTATCCGCTTTTCTCCAGCTTCATAATTGCGAAACAATAATTCATATTGCAGTTCATTGTAGCCGTCCGGTTGTTCAAAAGGCACGCGATTTTCTGATGCATCAGTCAGACACATCCGAAAACAGTAGGCCTGTATACGGTGATCTTCAGAAAACTCCTCTCCCGGATCTTCATTATGCACTCCCAATAAAATCCCGCTTCCCGAGTTTCCAGGCTTGATGTATGGATCTACAAAACCAGGAAAGATATGATTGCGAGTACGTACTTTTTGAACTCCATTCAGAGTCTCATCATAAGTGGCATTTGCTTCACGGCCTACATGGTAAGAGACGCCTGCCATGGCTAACAAGTCCCCTTCATAGGTAGCATCGATAAAGATCCGGCCCTTGTATACATTGCCTGCTTCCGTTTCAATGGCTGTAATTCTACTCCCTCTCTTCTCGACACCCCGTGATCCTAAAACAAGGCGGTCATTCATTACAACTGGTACACCTGCTTCTTCCAGCATATGTTGATAGATCTCTTTTACAACCCGGGGTTCAAATCCAAACATACCGTCACTTTCCGGTGGAAACAATGGTCCCGCTTTTTCCATGTAATCATTTCTACTCTCATAGACCCATGGATCATCCGCTCTATAATATTCACGAACCTGACTGTAGAACTCCAACGACATGCCTCCGATGGCACCTTCAATCCCGATATCCGTACGACCTAATCCTCCGGTAGTCAAACCACCCAAATGACTTGAAGGTTCAATCAAGATGACAGACCGGCCTTTGCGGGCTGCGGCCACTGCAGCTATAATACCGCCGGAAGTTGCTCCATATACCACAATTTCATATTCTGAACTATCACCTCCACTACAACTAAAAAGATGTGCTGGCAAAAACATCCCCCCGGTGAGCACCACAGCTCCTTTTAAAAAGTCGCGTCTATCTATACACATATTAATTTAATTTATTCGGAGACTAAGATTTCAATATCAAAGTTAAACTATGTAATTCAGATGGCACTTTTTTTAAAAATATTG
>SLQC01000401.1 GCA_007131625.1 Balneolales bacterium
AGATTTTGCCGGCGCCCATCGTCTTGTATCCATGATGTTCAAAGTAATCCGGCAGAAATGCAACGGTGCGGGTCGCCTCATTGACATCACGGACATCCCGGTCGTCGATATGAAGATAGATCCCGGTGGTACTCGGCTGCAGTCCGGTCATGAACGATGCACGGCTGGGACCACACAGCGGGGCCTGGACATGAGCGTTGGTAAATAGTATTCCGCTGTCACCGAGGGCATCAATATTCGGGGTTTTGGCATTGGGGTGTCCCCCAAGCCTGCCGGTCCAGTCGTTCAGGTCATCAATGGATATGAATAATATATTGTATGGCTCGCTTTCTTCCTCTTTTACCGGAGTGCAGGACTGCAACAGCCAGTAAGTCAGGACAATAAAAAGAATGGGCAAAGGTATTCGGAAAGGTATCATGCGGGGAAAGATTACGGCCATGGGTAGCGTTTGGCGGAAGACGGCATGCAGGTCGGTGAGTTGGCGTGTCTGTATTGGATGATGTCAATCTCCCGGTAAAAGCGACTCCCCGTACAGTGCCTGTTAATCGGTATTTACCTTCACATCCTTGAACATGAAGGGGTTGTCGCTGATCCTCAGGGCCTTGCCACTGGCGGTGGTCACATTCCTGAGGATGACTTCCCTTGTTCTGACATAGGGAAACTTTTCTACATAGGAATCGTCGGTTATATTTGGATTAAAATTTGCAAAAATGGCGGGACCCTGGTAATCCTCCGGATGATTAGAGTCGTCGATATGAAGGTTTTCGATGGTGATCCGTTCCGGCATATAACAGGAGTAGCCGAAATCATGCTGCCCGGAATTGGATCCGCCGATCAGTCTGGCACTGACCCTACTGCCGCCTGCGGGCTCGAAAACACTGTTACGGATGATGAATTCTCCCTGCCACGTACTGCCGTAGTCGGAGCGCAGATTGATTAGGGTCCATCCGTAGATGGTGGAATTCTCCAGGATAAAGGTCCCGCTGCCGATGGCGTTTATTCCCTGGTGCCCCAGGGTTGAGTTGCGGATGGTGGCATTGGCAACTCCCATGTGGGCATCGAACCGTGAAAAAGTGCAATGGTCCAAAATAAGATTCTTGCAGTAGTTGGACCCCATAATTCCCCAATAGGTGCGGTCGTTGATGTCATTCGTCTGGCTGCAGTTTATGAATGATACGTTGAGAGCCCGGTTGACCAAGATGTCGTAGCTGCCCATGGAGACCGCAACTCCTGCCGAGCCAATGGTCTGGTACGTTTTGCGTCCGGTCAGGATGGTGTTCTGGATCGTTACGTAGGCGCAGTCGCTAATATTGATAAAGCCGCTATAAGGCGCGCCATGGTCTCCTTCTCCGGTGACACGGTGTTCCAGCCCATCCACAAGAACATTGGAACGCCTTATGGCAAGGCCCCGGTTGTAGTAGGTGTACCTCGATTCGGCTTTGTTGGCAATTGTGGTGAAACGTCCTCCGGTGATGGTCAGCGTTGTTTCGTCAATGGGAAGGGCGGTAATGTCCGTGATTTGGTCGAAGTCCCAGATAATCGGAGCGTCCATATCCACATTGCCTTCTTTGTCAACGATAAAGATATCTGTCTGCGAGGCTCCATCGTTTTGATTCGGTCCAAACCGGATGTAACGTCTTATGTGGGAATTGGTGACGTTAATAAGGCTGGGTCCTGGCAAGGAGACTTCAATTTTCTCCTGATTCCTCTTAAGGGAAGATACCCCCTCAAGGTTGAACGGTTGCAGGCTGGAATCAACCAGGAAAACATGTGCTGTACGGTCTTGGACGTCGGTATCGTCAATGATAAAGGAGGCCGTGCCGAAATCGGTGTCGGTCCGGACGACTGCCGTGCGGTTCTTTCCGCTTATGTAGTATGTTGCCCCCTCGTCGGCTTTCACAGAAAGGCCATGCTGATTGGCAAATGCATGGGACGCAGCGATGGCGTCTATATCATCGGTTTGGCCGTCGCCCCTGGCACCGAAGTCACTATAGCGGACCAACCCATTGGCTTTAATTCTATGGACATCCTTTGGGGATACATTAATAACCAATTCCCCGTTTTCGTTTAAGTGGACCTTGATTTTATCCTTTTTGGATGTTATCACCACATGTTCAAGAGAGCTTGTAGTCAGCCCCTGTGCTGTACTAAATACACTGGAGAATAATAAGAAAAACAAGAGCATGTATTTCATCACGAAAATTATTTTTTAATAAAATTCAGAAAAAGGTCAATAAGATTGTTCAATATACTAATTATGCAGAAAGATCATAATAAACCAGCAATCTTCACGTATTAAGCTCAAATAAAATCAATTGGATAACTTAATGAAAATGAAATTGTGGTTTTGGGGGCCAAATATTATTGCAATTGGAATCTAAGAACGAGACATCCGATATTTGTCTTTGAATTGGGAAAAGGCGGCAACGTACACGGACACTGAAACAAGTATCTTTGAGTCCCTGTCCTGAAGGAGCGGTATGCTTTTATGAAAGCTTACGTATTTATATAAGGGACAATACTTTGTATGTGGGGATGCTTCCGGAACAAATAGTAAGGCAGACCTACGGCATCACGTCAGAAATACCTGCACTTTTACGTCCACTGGATGACACCACTGCTGTAATGCAGGCTTTTGGCAGATACGGGGCCGAACCGGTCTCTCTTGATTTAAAAAAGGAGACCATTACGTTTTCCGGGTTGACATTTGCCAAGCCCGAATAGACAATGAGTGTTTAAGGTCATTGCCGGTGAGTTTGCAAGGCAGTGTATTGACTTGAACAGGTTTTTTCAGACCGGGTGAGATTTATGTAGTTTCGATCATACGATGATTATTCCGTTTATGAAGCATGGATAATGAAATAAAGCACGATCACTGGAAGCTCTTTTGGATGATGTTGGACCTGAAGTGGCATAGTTACGATCCGCGGCCGGTTGTCCCAACCCTGTCGGAGGCATTGATTGAAATCAAAAATGATGTGCACGGATGCTTTTTCGGATAATGGATGTCATCCGGATGAGTTGTGGAATCATATCCCGACGGTTTTCGGTACATCACCACCCCGATTCGTACGTCGTTTCACAGTACCTGATGAAATCCGGCATACTGGCAAAGCCGGTTATTGCAGCCGTACTCGGAGGATTCGATAATTATTTCCACTTTCAGCGTTCAGGCAACTGACGTGCTCCGTGAATGACGCTGATAATGACGACTCTCATTTAGCCAATTGATATTTCTTCCAGATCACCTCGTGAGAGATGACCCGACCTGATCTGGAATCTTTCAAACCTTGTTCGACAGATTGTCGGACGTATATTTTAAACATCAAATCATCTCAGTCAGCATCTTCAGGAAGACTCTTGAGGAGGTGCTCCACCTCTTTTTTGAGTTCGGTTCTTTCCATTGGGAATGTTTCAGTAATTAGTTTCTAATGGAAGTATCGCAAGCAATGGGCAGGAAAACAACGGAAAAACTGAATACAAATTTTAAGTTATACCCGTAAATGGGTTTAACTTCTATTATGTGCGCCCGGCAGGGCGCATTCACTCGGGAGTGAAAGTCTCCTATGCACCTGACAGGAGGAAGTATTAGCCGAACGGCAAGGGTGTCCATCGCGAGGTGGAATCTGAAGGAAGCCGAAGGCAAAACGCTGGCCCGACGAACAGGAATCACATATGAGGCATGACGGTCGGACGAGAAGGCATATACCTTCAAAACCCTTCCGGCACCAGATCCAGCTCGTTGATCACCTCATTCACAAACTCCAGGCTTTCGTGCACCTTCAACACTTGCTGGTAGTCCCAGAACTTGAGTTTGTCCTTGAGTGGATGCACTTCGAATACATAGATAATCCGTCCCATATTTCCTATGGTCGCTTTTCTCCAATATTCTTGTGCCAATTTCACCAACTAATGAATCTTCTAGTACTACCCGGTAGTCCCCAGTCCGCCCGCAATGGCATTAAGCACCAGAAGCATGTCCGGCAGCATTGCATCCACTTCCTTTGCCCTGTCTTCCCGTTTTAGATTGCGCCAGGTTTGAAGCTGACGTATCTGCAGGCGATGCAGAGGCTTGAGGCGCTCGTTCCGAAATCTTATCATGGTGTACATGCGCGGGCGGCGCGACTGCAGCTCTTGTCCGTAAAGCAGCTCCAGCATCCGTTTCGTGCGGTGGAACTCTCCGGTGATGGTGTCGAGGAAATGTTCGGCCACGGACTGGTCTTCCATCAGTTCCGAGTACCATTTCATGATCTCCGTATCGGAGAGCGCAATGGCCGAGGAGGCGTTGGTGATGATGTATCGGAAAGGCATGAAATGGACTGCGTGCTCTCGCAGGATGTCAAATGATTCATGATCATTGGTCTGCAACTGTTCCAGGGCGCTGCCGACACCGTACCATCCGGTCAGGAAGTATCGGGACTGGCTCCAGCTGAAAACCCACGGGATGGCGCGCAGGTCTTCAAAGCTCCGCTTGCCGGTTCGCCGGGCCGGACGCGATCCGATGCTGCTCGACTCAATAATGTCAATGGGCGTGACCTGGGCAAAGAATGACACGAACTCGTCAGATCGCACCAGGCTTTGATAACTTTCGAGGCTGTAGTCATAGAGCCGGGACACGATCGGCTCCAGTTTTTTATACTGTTCCCGGGTGGACAATTTGCGGCCGGCAGGAGTGGAGGCGTCGTAATCGGTGTCCCCGGTATCGAAGGCGCCAAGCGTCAAGCCCGTCGTTCCGGCCTGAAGCAGCTCAAGGTTGTACAGCGCCGTCAGCCGGTTGGCGTATTTCTGCGAGATGACTTCCCCCTGTTCGGTCAGGCGCATGTCACCACGGATAGTGTGCGAAGGGAGTCCGGCGATGAAGCGGTGTGTCGGACCGGCGCCACGGCTGATGGTGCCGCCACGGCCGTGGAAAAAACGTATTCGGATGCCGTGCTTCTCGCCAACTTCGCTGAGTCTCCGCTGGGCGATGTTGAGGCTCCACAAGCTGGCCAGAATGCCGCCGTCCTTGTTGCTGTCGCTGTATCCGATCATCACCTGCTGATACATATCCCGATGTTCGACATGGTCGATCACCGTTGCGATGTCGGAAGCTTCATCGGGGATCAGCAGTTCGTGGGTGACCACCCGTCCGTCGGAAAGCTCTTTTTGAACGTTAAGGCTTCTGCGGGTGACCGGATGGCTCAGGAAATCGTCCAGGATTTGCGGACCTTGCCCGAGATCCTCAATCGTTTCGAGCAATGGAACAACGGAGAAGAGGCTGGCAAGTCCGTTTTTTCCGGATACCATCAGTCCGGCTTCCCTGGCGAGAAGGTAGACAACCAGCAAATCGGACAGGCTGCGTGTCATGCTTACAATAAGGGACCCGATACCCCTTGTGCCGTACCGGCGTACATGGCGATACAGTACGCGATAGCAGGCCAGAACCGCATCGGCCTCATCTCCCAGCCCTATGCGATGCCTCACAAACGGACGTGCAGTTTTCAGTTCCTCATTCAGAAATGCCAGCCGGCGTTCCTCGGACCAATACTCAAAATTTTTAGCATCCTCCATGCCGGCAGCCTGCATAAGTTGTGACAGCGCTTTGTCATGGAATTTGCTGTTCTGCCGGATGTCAAGCGAGGCCATATGAAAGCCGAAGCAGGCCGCTTTCCGTGCAACCGGCTCAACATCGGCCCTGGCGATACGATACGCCTTGATTTCGGTAAGGGAATCGGCAAGGATCTTGAGGTCGTGCTGCAGCTCCTCCGTACGGGAATAGTAGCGGTCTTCCTCGGTGGAGGTAAGTGGCTGTCTCAAATCATCCAGCGGCAGACGCAGCTGCATAAGATTGACATATTGTCGCCAGGGTTCTTCCGTATTGCGCTCCATGGCGTTTTTGCTATGCTCGCCGATGACCTTCTGCAGATGCTCAAGGTGGTCACTGAAAAATCCGGGAACCGATACTTCGTGAGAGGATATACTGATTTTCCGGGCCAGATCGATCAGGTCATTCCTGATTTGATGCAGCGCTTCCGACCGGAGGCGCTGCAGGGTGTATTCGGTCACCTTGTCGGTCACGTATGGATGTCCGTCCCGATCGCCACCGACCCAGTTGCCAAAAGAGACCCTGGGAAGCTGCTCTCGCTTTTCAATCAGGGAGGGGTCGAATCCGGCATGCACCCAGGCCTCGCGAAGGCGCTGGTCCAGCAGCGGGAGCACTTTGGGAAATACATTCTTGAGATAGTGCAGAATGTTGCGGAGTTCGTCATGTATCGATGGTTTTTGCAGGAAGACCTGGCCGGTTTTCCACAGTCGGCTCAGCGCTACTTTGATATCCTCGGCGATCCGTTTTTTCTCGTTTTTGGTCCAGACCTGATTTTCACGCTTGACCATGAGCAGGTAAATGGCCCGCAACTGGTCGATAACCGTAGAACGTTTGGACTCGGTGGGATGGGCGGTCAACACCGGCTCTATGCGGATTTTGGAGAGTTCCGATGCGATATCATTGGCGGATCGGTTTTTTTTCTTCAGGTTCTGCAAAATGCGTCCCCACAATCCGGAAATCCGCTCTAGTCCATGTTGATCCTCCAGCTTCCGGCGGAGCTGAGCGGCAGCATTTTCCTCTACAATGTTGGTCAACTGAAAAATTAAAGAGAAGGCTTTGCTGACCTTGTCCGGATCGGCTTCGGCTTCGTGATCTCCTTCGAGCTGACAAATGACCTGGTGTTCGCCCAGGTCCCGCAGCATATCAATAAAGCATTGATGGAGATAGGATATGTCATCCTGAACCTTTTGCAGGTCGATGCTGTCATCGGTGGTGCTAAAATACATGGAGCTCCTCCGCTCATTGCATGATCTTGTTGAGGACAACAAGATAAGCACTCAAAGCAAAGTTGTCACCAAGTAATGCGAACTTTCAGTTGTACTCGAAACCCAGTACGAAAAACGGCAGGCGATGACTATTGAATTCACAAAAAGAACCATGAACAAGAGACAAATAGCGAGCTGTTAAACAATTTTTTACTGTGATGAATGTTATAGTTTAATTAGGCCTTCCTTACAGGAGCAATAAGTTATTGTAAAACAGTTAAATAACAAGGATTTATTATTGATAATATGCAGGGATATTTGTATATTTAAAATAAACCCATGCATATGCTACAA
>SLQC01000051.1 GCA_007131625.1 Balneolales bacterium
AAAGTGTTGACTCCGGATATGGATGCCGATGCCCTTTCGGGAACAATCAATTTGCAAACGCACCGGGAGGTGGGCAGTGAACGGAATCTTTCCATTCGTGTTGGTGGAGGAGCCCATCCGCAATATTTTCGATTGACAGGTCCGTCATATGAGACATCCGTGCATTACAGTACTCCGTTGCGTGAAGATGTGTCGTTGTCGGTGAATATGAGTTACCAGCAGGATTACCGGGGGCGTGAAGGGGTAACCATGGCATATGATGTAGCGGATTTCGGATCCGGTCCGGTGGATGTGCTGGAGCGGGTATCCCCATTTGTAGAAACCGACGAGCGGGATCGGCTCGGTGGCGGATTGAGGCTGGCCTATAAGCCCGGGGATCGTGAATCGTACTTTGTTCGTGCAATGATCAATCGTGACCAAAGAAAATGGGACCGTCACACCGACAGTTTCGATGCCAATGGAGATTGGTCAAGTCCCGATTCCACCGGTACGAATCCGGATCTCGGACTTGGAACCTATGGATATACGGCCGGTTTGAGCGATGTGCAAACATTCCATATTTCCATTTTGGCCGGAGGAGATCATTTTTTTGAGAATGCCCGAATACGATATCATGCCGGTTGGGCACAAAGCAGAGTGAACCATGCTCATTATGAGTTCCCGTTTTTGTTGGATGAGTTGAATCATGCTATTGATATGAATAACCGGGAACGGCCTTCCATGACGATTACCAGTCTCCCCCCTCGTGTAGACGGTATCGTTAGTCGGGGACGGCTTATTGGACAAAACTTTGAACGGATCATCAGTGACCACACCGATAACAAGCTGTCAGCCAATCTGGATGGAGACCTGTCCACCGGCTTTGGATCAGTCACTCTGGGTACCGGCGCCTTATTGACCTTTAAAGATGCCGATTATGATAACTCCAGCATGGAGTTTGAGAGAACGTTACGATTGAACACGTTTAATTTCCTGCCTGCCCGAAATCGTGACGTGCTTGGTTCCGATTATATCGTTCCCTGGATTATGAATACTATGGATGCCCGTAATTTCTTCGAATCTCAGCTGCCCACTTTTGACAGAGACGACAACCTCTATCACGAACGCACGGATATCTCGAATTATGACGCGTTGGAACAGATATATTCCGTATATGGTATGACAAACCTGGAGCTGGGTGATCATCTGACCTTATTGGGTGGGTTAAGAGTAGAGCAGACCTTCTCGGATATTACGGGTCGTAATGTTCTTTTTGATGATACAGGAGCGTTTATTGAATCGACAGATACCACGTTGTCAGCCGACTATACACACCTGTTTCCCAATGCGCAGGCTATCTATCAACTGACCGACAGAACAAATGTTCACTTTGCATTCAGCCGGTCTGTCAATCGTCCGGATTTCGATATTTCGGCTCCGTTTAATCTGGTTATGGCACAGGATTCCATAGTATTCCGGGGAAATCCGGAACTCCAGCCTGTGATATCCAATAATCTGGATCTCCATCTTCAGCATAACTTCAACAGCGGCCGGGTTGGAATTGGATTTTATGGCAAGAAAATAACCGATTTTGTTTTTGAAAGTCATCGAACGTTAACCGGTGGTGAATATGACGGCTGGCAGGAACGTACTTTTCAAAATGGCGATGAGGAAGCGCTTCTTTATGGAGTGGAATTATCCTGGCAGCAACGTCTTGAGTTTCTTCCCGGTTTTCTACGTAATCTCGATTTATATGCCAATTACACCTGGTCAGAGTCCGATTACCGTGTTGACTTTCGAGATGATGATGTCAGACTGCCCGGCCATAGTCCGCATGTTGTGAATGCAGCACTCCATTATAGCCAGGGTAGATTTACAGGACAGATGGCTTATCACTGGTCTGCGGAATATACAGGGATGCTGCAACAGAATCGGACACCGGCTCCTTCCATTGGGTCAACAACTTATTATATGGATGAATTCGAGCAGGGATGGAGTGATTTATCGGTAACGTCCACATTCCGGATTTCTCAAAAATTTTGGTTCTGGGCAAATGCCAGGAATATCCTGATACCGGAACAGACACGATATCAACACACACGGGAATGGTATCCTGTTGCCGTTCAATACCGGGGTGGATTTTCCTTTATTTCGGGAGTCCGTTATGAATTTTGAGATAGAATACCGGATCACATTATGGACAAGCCCATGGATGAAAATGAATTAAAAAGCAAGATATGGATGGTAGTTCGTAAAATGCCTCAAAAAAGGTATATGGTATTTCTGTTGCACAAAAGATATGAACTGAGTTACAAGGAAATCGCCCAGGTTATGGATATCAGCATAAATTCGGTTGAAATACAGATGGGTAGTGCGCTTAAATACATTCGGGAAGAACTTTCCGGGTACTATCCGGACCCTCGTGAACTTGATCAACCGGGAAAAAGCAAAAAAAATAACAAAGTAAATAGGGGTAAAGCAGGTCCGGCGTCTACTATAGGTTAGTTTTAACAGATTTAATAATGTATCAATCGGTAATCGGAGGGTTCCAAAAGGGGGCTTTCCCACAAAATAATCAAATAAATGTCATCTAAAATAAACTGGAATCTGATTAGCAAGTATCTCGCCAATGAATGTTCGGAGGAGGAGAAAAACAAGGTTATGCAATGGATGAAGGAGGACGCGTCTGTTGAACAAACCATCCTTAATGCACAAGAGATATGGAACGCTTCGGATTTCCTGAAAACAGATGAGCGTCCGAGTTCACTCAATTTAAAGGCTGAGTTGAATAAATCCATGAAAAGAATTCGGAAAATTCACGATTGGAGTGCTGTTTCGGCCGATCCGGATGAACAATCGAAGGATGAACGTCGTTCGATACTATCAACCGGCCATAAAATCAATCCATGGTTGACAAGTAACAAGAATGATTTTTTACCGTATGTAATGCGTCTTGCAGCTATTATTCTTGTCGCGTTTATGAGTGGTATTTTTATCACGCATCTATTTTATGTTGATAATACGCAAGAAGTCAACAGTGAACCCGCGATTCGGGATATTTCCACCCGGGCCGGCCAGATGGCCAATGCAAGTTTGAAAGACGGCTCACGGCTAAATCTGAGTGCCATGAGCAAGGTGGTCATTTCAGAGGCTTTTTATGACAATCACTGGGAACTGTTCATGGAGGGCTTGGTACACTTTGACGTGGTACCGGATCAGCACAAGTCGTTTCTTATTCGTACACCGGAAACGGATATCCGGGTTTTAGGTACCGAGTTTTCCGTAAGAGCCTATCCTGATGATGACTATGTGCAGATCATTGTGGCAAGCGGAAAAGTCTCAATGGAGACCGGTTCGGGTTTAGGGAAACAGCTTATCATTCTGGAAGAGGGAGAAATGGGACTGCTCAATAAAAAAGAGGGGGAGCTGTCAAAGAATGTTGTGGATGCCCGGAAACATATGGGCTGGCTGGAGGGACGCCTGGTTTTTGAAGATGTGACTCTGGCCGAAGCAAGCCGGGATTTGCAGCGATGGTTTGATGTACAGATCCTCATCGAGGATGAATTGCTGGCTGAAAAACGGATTACAGCAGTTGTGAACAATCGTTCGCTGACCGATGTACTCAATGTGATGGGCATAATTATGGATGCTGCCTATACCATTGATGAAACCAGGGAAGTAGTAGAGATTCGACCGTTATAAACAAGGAGAAACAAATGAATTGTGAGAAATCAGTTATGAGTTTTATGACATCATTCCGGGGGGTTTGGATAGTTGGTTTTTTCGCAATGATGGTTGTAGCCGGTATGTCACACGCGCAAGATTCTGTATATACTCCTTTGAATTATTCTGAGCGGTTGGAAACCGGCAGTATCAATCCCGCGATGATCACGGCCTATTTCAGGGTGGAAAATAACGAAAACTATATAGATGAGCTGCGGCAAAACCTGACTGTTTCCTTTGAGAATGAAACGGTGAAAACAGCACTTAAAGAAATTGCTGCTCAGGCTAATCTCGGGCTTGCCTACAGCTCCGAATGGCGCTCTATGAATGAACAGATATCGTTCACTATGGTGGATGGTACGGTCGCCGAGGGATTGAAAAGAGTGCTGGCCGACACCGAATACGAGGCGGCTATTACCAGAAGAAGGGAAATTGTTCTTGTAAAAAGGCTGGTAAGGCAACCGGTCATGGAACCAGTGAGTACTGCACAGCAAGGACAACAGGAAGGTTTCGGCACCATTATCGGTGAGATCACGGATGCTGAGTCCGGAGAAGCATTGCCCGGTGCACAAGTGATTATCCAGGGAACGACGATCGGGGCTGCAACGGATGTGGATGGCAGATATTTGATTCGACGCGTTTCGTCGGGTGATCATGTAGTGGTCATCCAATTCATGGGATACGAAACGGAAGAAGTGGAGGTAACGATCCGGGATGGAGAACGAACAACCGTATCTCGCTCATTGCAGATAACGGCATTGATGGGCGATGAAATCAGTATTCTTGCCCGTCAACGCGGTCAGGCACGCGCACTGACAAGGCAGCGCCAGTCCGTAAACATCAGAAATATCATATCTGAGGAACAGATTGACGCCTTTGGTGATAATACCGTGGAAGGAGCTTTGTCCAGAATCTCGGGAATGGGTCACGGTGGTGCCAATATACGTGGTGTTGGCTCCGGCGCGGCTGTCGTCACCATGGATGGTCAGCGAATGGGAGCCACCGGAAATGATCGCAGTGTGAATATTAATAACATTTCAGCAGACATGGTGCAGGAACTGGATGTGATCAAGGTCATTACTCCGGATATGGACGCCGATGCCCTGAGTGGTGTCATTAATATCTCTACCCGCCGCCCGATTGGTGGTGAAAAGAACATGAATATCCGGGTGGGCGGTGGTTTTCAGGACCGGTATATGAAATATGCCGGAACGGAACAGAGAGCGGCTTTCAGTTACGGGGATTCCCCCTCTGATAACTTTTCATTCGGCTTCAACTTCAGTTATCAGCGCGACCCGGGTTCCCGGGAAAGTTTTAATACAACCTGGGCGTCACCGAGGGCATTCAATCTTGTGGACCCTGAGGACTATACCGAGAGTCAGCGCGCACTGTTGCCGGACCATATATTTAAAGATGGAACCGGAGATGATGAAAGTCGCGTCAGCGATTACATCCAGAGATTGTCAAATACCCTGAGATTTAATGTGCCTGTCCGGATTGGTACCGGTTTGCAAATGACGTTTCAACCAACCGACATAACCACATTCCATGTACAGGGAATGTTCAATGTACGAAACCAGGAAACCAGCTCCTGGACCATGAGCTATGAACCGGAAATGGCTGCATATCAAAGTCCGGTTCACACCGGGAATCCCGTTCGGAGGGTCCAAAACCCGGGGCATATTAGCTATCGCCCGCGGCTGGATGAATCGGTAACCCATCAGTATACAATTCAGGTCGGAGCACGTCATTTACTGGATAACATGGATATGGAATATGCCGTGGGTTGGGGGCATGGCCGGAATAATTCCAATCAACACAGAATTTCTTTTCAGACCAGTATTGACCATGATTTTATATTCAATTTTGATGACCGTGAAGAACCGACCGTAAATATTGCACCGTGGAGTCCGCGTACCGTACTCCAGCCTTCAGAATTGAGATTACTGAGAAGCGGCGGCCTGGATCATTTTATCGGAACGAGCACGAATAATGATTTCAAAGGCAGTCTTGATTTTACGACTCCGTTCAGCCTGGGTGAAATTAAATTCGGTTCAAGTGCTTCACTGGCCTTTATAGAGGGTAATAGTGAGCGGCTTTACAGGGATTATCGGTCTCCCCGAACCTTGTCGGACTTTGCGCATATGGGTAATGCAAGCTGGAACACTTTTGGCAGAGAACATGCTACCTATGAAATCCCATGGCTAATCGATTTGGCTAAATGGAGGCAATTTTATTATAACCAGGTGCCCAATTTTTCCACTCACGAACGAAGATGGGCGTTGGAAGTTGAAACGTCGGATTACTCCGGAGGGGAGCATACCTTTGCCGGTTATGCCATGTCAAATACCCGGTTCGGATGGTTCTCGTTGCTTGGAGGCCTTCGTGTGGAACATACCATTTCACTTTATACAGGGCGTGATGCTACCCTGGATATTGACGGTGCCTTTATTGGTGCTATAGACAGAAAGGTCAGAAATGACTACACCAATCTTTTTCCGAATTTGCAGAGTGTTATTCATCTCGGGGATATGACGAATATTCGACTGGCGTTTTCCCGTTCCATCGGTAGACCGAATTTCAACCAGCTGAATCCTCACGTTTTGAGGGATTACAGGTTTGAAAGAGTCACACAGGGAAATCCGGAACTTAACCCCATGTTGTCCAATAATTTCGATATTCTGGTCGAGCATTATTTCTGGAATGTCGGACAAATTTCAGTCGGGTTATTTTATAAGGATATGAAAGATTTTGTCTTCCGTGCCACCCGGTTTCTCCCAATGACGGATGAAGAAGGGGTGGAGCTGGAATTTGGCGGCTGGGAAGAAACCACCTTCCACAACGGGGACGAAGCAACCGTGTACGGAATTGAGTTTTCCTGGCAGCAAAACTATGATTTTCTCCCGGGATTCCTTGGTAATTTTGGTACGTACTTCAATTACTCATTGGCTCAGTCCATTGCGCAACTGGATCGGGATTTTAAGGAAAATCATACCCATGTTTTGGCAGATCTGTTTGAGTTTTTGGGGCGCGATGTGGATGACGATGATAAATACATTACACCACTTTCCGGTCAGCGGCCGCATGTATTCAATGCCGGGTTGGATTACAATCATGGTGGATTTTCGTCCCAGCTTTCCTATCAGTGGGGGGCTCCGTCCATCAGTTCTTTTGGAAGCCGGCAAATTTTGCCACCGGAACACAGACCCGATCCGTCGACATCAACCGTTTATGTCGACGGTTACAGAGATGCTGCAAATAACTTGTCACTCACCATGAGATACCGGATCACATCCCAATTCCAGGTGTGGACGAATGCCTCCAATATGTTGAATCACAGATCTATTGATTACAGATACAAGCGGGAAATTTATCCGACGACGTCTGCCTTGCAGGGAAGAAAAATAACCATGGGTTTAAGATATCAGTTGTAA
>SLQC01000311.1 GCA_007131625.1 Balneolales bacterium
AAGGGGCAGTTCCGGGTCAGTGACAAAGCACTGGAGAAACTGATTGGCGGATATACTCGCGAGTCAGGTGTTCGGAACCTGGAACGGGAAATCGGCTCGCTGGCCAGGGGTGTGGCAAGTAAAATCGCCACCGAAGAAGTTTCCAAGGCATCTATCGGTGTAAATCAAATAGAGGAATACCTTGGTAAACGGCGGTATTTTTCCGATGTCGCCGAACGGACCACCGTGCCCGGCGTTTCTACCGGACTGGCCTGGACTCCTTATGGCGGGGACATCCTTTTCATCGAAGCGAGTGTTTCGAAGGGTTCCGGCAAACTGCATATCACCGGTCAGCTGGGTGATGTCATGAAAGAGTCGGCCATGCTGGCGCTGAGTTACCTGAAATCACAATCCTCAGAACTTGCCATTCCACAAACGGCATTTACAGAATGGGATCTGCACATTCATGTTCCGGCCGGATCGGTTCCCAAGGACGGGCCATCTGCAGGTGTGGCACTGTTGGCCGCTATCTCCTCTATCTTTACCCAAAGAAAGGTTAAAAGCACTGTGGCGATGACCGGGGAAATAACACTTCGCGGATCCGTATTGCCGGTCGGCGGAATCAAAGAGAAAACGCTTGCCGCCAAACGGGCCGGTATCGAAACAGTGCTGCTGCCAAGGCGGAACGAGAAAGATGTGGAAGAGATCGAGAAGGATGTAATCAAAGGATTGCGTTTTCACTATCTTGATTGGATGGATTCACTGCTTGACCTGGTACTTGAAAGCAAACCGATAATGGATCCATCTGTCAAGTATGCCGCCGGCAGCAATGGTAATAATGAACCGGATGGTGATACGGAAAAAAAACGGCACCCCAGTACGGTTTACTAATCCAACAGTTGGAACAGACTCCAAATTGTCGACCGCTATGTCCAATACGTTCACTTTGCGAACCGGTTGATCCGTACTCATGAGAGGATTGATCTTACAAGCGACCGGCAGCTGGTATCTGGCCCGTATAGACGACGAGAAAGTAGTCGAATGCCGATTGCCAGGTAAATTCCGTCTATCCGAAGAGGAAGTCACCAATCCGGTTGCCGTGGGTGATATCGTTCATATCACCATGCAGTCCGACGGCACTGGCCGCATCGAACATATTGAAGAGCGTAAAAACAGACTACTCCGCAAAGCCACGCACAACCGTAGAGGTGTACAGGTAATCGCCTCTAATGTCGACTATGTCCTGATCGTTCAATCGTTGCGACAACCGGTCTTTAAGACCGGATTTATCGACCGCCTGCTGGTGTGCTGCGAAGCACACGAAATCGTGCCCGTCATCATTATCAACAAAACGGATCTTCAGATAAGCAGGAAAGATGCCAGTGACCTTGCTGAAGTGGAAAAACTGTACACCGGACTTGGTTACCTTTTTTGCAAGACCAGTATATTTGATGAGGAGACGGTCCGGTCGCTTGGAGATTTGATCAAGGGAAAAATATCAGTGATGACCGGTCACTCCGGTACAGGTAAAACCAGCCTTCTGAATCTGCTGGCACCGGGCCTTGACCTGAAGACCGGCGATGTTAGTCTTTTTTCCAATAAAGGGAAACACACGACGACATTTACCCGGCTTGTGGCGCTGTCGGATGACACATATCTCATCGATACTCCCGGGATACGCGAGTTCGGGCTGGTCGATTTGGAATCGTATGAACTCTCCCTGTACTTCCCCGAAATGAGGACCTTCCGGGAATCGTGTCGGTTTTACAACTGTACGCATCGTCATGAACCCGGATGCTCTGTAAAAAAAGCAGCCGAAGAGGAGCATATCTATCCCTCACGATACCGCAGTTATCTGCACATCCTCGACGGTATTGAAAATGATTGAGTGAAAATATTTGTGAAACCCGGAAAAACATCCAATCCGATCAATGTGCATCCAGCCAGTTTTCAGATATCCCCGCTTCCACTTTTAGCGGCACCTTGAGTGACATTGCCTGTTCCATGACCCTGCACACCAGATCGGGAATTTCCTCCTGCTCATCAACCGGCATCTCAAATACAAGCTCATCATGCACCTGAAGCAGCATCCGTGTCCCGGATTTGCGCTTGCGAAGCTCCTCATCCACACGAATCATGGCGATTTTGATCAAATCTGCCGCTGTTCCCTGAATCGGCATATTGACTGCAGTTCGCTCAGCAAAACCTCTTATGTTGTGATTGCGTGAGTTAATATCCGGAATGAACCGACGACGGCCTGACAATGTCTCTACATATCCATGTTCTTTCGCAAATTCGACTGTCTCCTGAATAAACTGCTGAATAGCAGGAAAACGCTCAAAATAGGCATCAATGATCGATTTTCCCTCTTTGTTGGATATCCCGAGCCGCTGGGCCAGCCCAAAAGCACTCACCCCGTACGGTATACCGAAATTGACTTCCTTGGCTTTCCGCCGTTGTTCTCTGTCTACATTTTCAAGTGCCTCCAGACTAAAAATTTCAGTTGCTGTTCGGGCATGAATATCCTCATCGTTGCGAAAAGCTTTGATCATGGCTTCGTCACCGGACATTGAAGCGATAATTCGCAATTCGATCTGAGAGTAGTCAGCCGCCAGCAACCGGTACCCATCCCCGGCAACAAACGCCTTGCGGATTCCTCTTCCCCGTTCGGTGCGGACCGGGATGTTCTGAAGATTGGGCTGAGTTGACGATAGTCTTCCGGTGGCTGTGACATGCTGATTGAATGTACTGTGAATACGACCGGTATTGTTGTCTATCAGTTTCGGCAAAGCGTCCACATAGGTTGATTTCAGCTTGCTGAGTCCGCGGTATTCCAAAACTTTTGCGGCTATTTCGTATTCCACCGCCAGCGTCGACAATACCTGTTCAGATGTCGAGTATTTACCCGTAGCTGTCTTTTTTCGTGACGGGATCTGCATTTTTTCAAACAGTACCACTCCCAGCTGCTGGGTCGAGTTTATATTGAATTCCTCGCCGGTGATTTTGTAGATGGCATCACGGACTTCGATAATATCGCTGTCCAGTTCTTTCGAAAAGGAATTGAGTAATTTCTTATCCAGCTTTATGCCAGTTGACTCCAGATTTCCCAGCACACGGGCAAGCGGGAACTCAATGTCATTTGCCAGTTTCATTAAATTCTTTTCCTCTAAAAGTCCGTTCATGACGGAATAGAGTCGATAAGTGATATCGGCATCTTCACATGCATATGCCGTCACCTCTTTCATCGGGATATCTTTCATCGATTTTTGCTGCTTTCCTTTCTCGCCAATCAGCTGCTCAATGGGAACCGGGTCGTAGTTCAGATAACTTCGGGCCAGAGAATCCATATCCATTTTTTGACCGGCATCCAGCAAATAGGCAGCGAGCATGGTATCAAATACGGCTCCCCGGACAGGGATTCCATACCGTTTAAGCACCCTGTAATCGTATTTAAAATGATGCGCTATTTTGCATCCCTCTTCCGATTCGAAAATCGGGGTAAGTTTCTCCACAAGTTCTGACGGCTTCAGTTCGGTAACAGCAACATACCATGCTTCTCCTTCATGGCAAGAAAATGCGATACCCAGGAGTTCAGCCTGCTGTGGATCGGTCGAGGTCGTCTCGGTATCAAAACTCCAGATTCGGGCTTTTTCAAGTTCAATTATGCATTCCTGAAGCTTTCCCGGTGTATCACATAACCGGTAGGTCACCGCATCGGCCTGGTACGATTCATAGGATGAAACCGCCTGCGTTGAAGACGTCGACATCTGGTGTTCCGGACGGGCTGTTTCGGTTGGTGGAGCATCAAACAGCGAACCTTGCCCTGATGTACCGGGAACCGAACCGGCTGATTCCGGCACACCGGCGACAATCGCAGATAGTTTGCGTAAAAGCGTACGGAACTGCATCCGTTTAAAAAACTCCATCAAACGGGTTGTATCAGTTCTGTGCCAGCGCAACTCTTTCCAGGACATGGTATCGGGGACATCAGTATTGATGACGATCATTTCACGCGATTTCAGCGCCTGCTCCCTGTTTTCTGTCAATCCCACTCTGGCCTTTTTGCTTTTCATGGCCGGTGCCACCTCGATTGCTTTCTCCAGGGATCCGTACTCCTCAATGATTTTGGCCGCCCCTTTTTTCCCGATGCCCGGAACTCCTGGAATATTATCGGAAGTATCTCCGATGAGCGCCAGCACATCGATAACAGATTCGGGTCCAACTCCAAAATAATCCACCACACCGTCGCTATCGATGACGTCAAACCCGTCCCCCCTGTTCAACGGTTTGTACATGTAGACATTATTACCGATCAGCTGCATGAAATCTTTGTCCGGCGTCACCATAAAGACAGTCACCTGTTCCTTTTTTGCCTGGGTTGCCAGGGTGCCGATCAGGTCATCGGCTTCAAATCCGTCCTTTTCAACATTTTTAAACCCAAAATAACTGACCATATCCTTGATAAGCGGAATGGCGATCTGCAAATCCTCGGGTTGGGGCGGGCGATTTGCCTTATAATTCTTATCCATCTCATGCCGGAAAGTCGGGGCATGCGTATCCCAGGCAACAGCCAGATACGTCGGTTTTTCCTTTTCTATAAGGTTGACCAGAGCGTTAGCAAAACCGTATACAGCACCTGTTGGTATTCCTTCGACGTTACGAAGGTTGCTGTTGATCATAGCAAAGTAGGACCGATAGGCAAGTGCGGTGCCATCGATAAGAAAGAGTTTTTCAGACATGGAAGACCGTGATATAAAAAATGAGGTGAAAATTCCAGAAAATGACAGACTCGTACAAAATAAACGAAATTTGATACAACTTTTCTTTTTATCATACGAATACACTAAAGCATGATAACGGACATTTTTATTTCCTCAATCGATTTTTTATTACAGGAATAGACAATATTATTGAATGAGTTTGAAGAACGAAACCAGAAGAGCATTTCGGAATACCCGGAATTTTTACCGTGAATATACGCGTGATATGACTCCCGAGCGCCTCGGCAGGGAGTTTCACGACGATTCACAGCGGCTGATGGAGTTGTACTATGATGCCGTTGGCATTAAGAAGGAAGATACCCGCGATGGTACACCCCCTGTTCAGCTGTTTCGTCTTTTTTCCGCGCTGATCTCGCGGATGACACCGGCACGTAGACTGGCATTCGGTTTTTCCATTGTGGGACTGTTGGTCCATTTTATTTTTTCCGGCCCTCTGGCAGCACTCCTGCTGCCGCTTTCGTTCATTACCCTGCTATTGCTGCTTCTTCTGGAACTGCTTGAAAAATCCGACGTCAAAAAAGAAATCGACCTTGCCCGGGATATTCAGATCAGTCTTCTTCCGGGTTCCAGTTTAATCTACCATAACCTCGAATTCGCTTCTTTTGCCAGCACCGCAAGCGAAGTTGGTGGCGATTATGTCGATGTTATTTCTACCGGACGCGGCACCTATTATGTGATAGCCGACGTCTCCGGCAAAGGGCTTTCAGCGGCACTGTATATGGTTAGGCTACAAGCACTTGTGCATGTGTTTATAGAAAATTTCAAACCCGGTCCCAAGGAGCTTCTGATTCATCTGAACAACTATATCAAATCGGGAAAAAGTGACAAAACATTCGTGACGGCCTGTGCCGTATTTTTCCCCGCTGACGGTTCACCAGTGCGGATGTGCCGGGCGGGGCACAACCCCCCACTTCTGTATCAGACTGCCAGGGACGCTGTCATTGAGTTGCGTTCAGAAGGACTCGCCCTGGGTATGGCCCGGCAGTCAGTTTTCGAAAAGCATCTCCGGGAACTTTCAATATCCATGAAACCGGGCGACAATATGCTTTTTTACACCGATGGACTTACAGAAGCACGCAATGAGTACAAAGAGCAGTATGATGAATACCGGTTACGCCAACTTTTTGAGCTGTACGGTTCACTCAAAGCCTCCACTGTGATGCACAAAATTCAATTGGCGGTGGAGGATTTCATCCGCGGTGAAAGACTTTGTGACGACATCACCTTTACCTGTGTTCACATGCATCAAAAAGTGACCACACAGAAACCTATTGCAAATTCCGTATAAATAAAGGCGTGCAAGTGATATCGCATCAATTGCAATTCAACTCATGTTCGATTTCGTGCTCAGCCGGAGACTGGAAATCACCGAAAAGTGCATTTTTAAAAGCGTTACATGCTGCTGATTCATTTTCCATACCTTTGTATGCGAGTCCAAGTTCGAAATAGAGTCTGGCTTGGTCTGACGGACCGCCGTTGTCCAGCTCCAAGGCTCGTTGAGCACTGGAAAGTGCGTCGTTATGCCTTCCCAAGTGATTATATGTTTCTGCAAAACGATAGTGCAAACTGGAACTATCCCCATATCCGGCTGCCCGATTCAGCAGATCCAGTGCCCGGTTATAGTTTTCCTCTTCAATTTGTTCAGATGCACGGAAGACCAAATAATCTCTTGCTGCACGCTGTCCGCGATCCACATTCTCCTGATCATCTGCTTCTCTGGCAAGATCAATGGATGTATCAAAATATTCCAGCGACGTATCCATATCACCGAAACGGCGGTAAACAAGTCCCATCTGATAATATGCACTCACATATGAGGGGTTCAATTCAATCGCCTTCTCATACATTTCATATGCTGTCTGGTTGTCTTCATCCCGGTAAAATTGATTTCCGAGGTTCAGGTACAGAGCAGGCATATTGCCACGCGCTCTGCTCAGAATCTGATCATCATTGTATTTCCCCGCCAGCCGGATGGTTTCCTCAAAAGCGTCAATAGCTTCTTCCAATCGGCGCTCCCGGACAAATTGAGCTGCATGCATAAAGGAGAGTCTGGGAATCTGACCAGCGGCCCTGTCCCGGATATCGTTGACCTCAGAACCTACTTGTTCTGCCAGTTCGATGGTCTCCTTGAATTTTTCAATGGCAGCCAGATTGTCTCCCTGTTCGTTAAACAGTGCGTAACCTTCGTTAAACGAGGCAATCACATCTTCCCGCGACTGAGCCTGCGAGGTATCAATGAGCAGGATCATTAACATCAGTGCTAAAGTGCATTTCACAACTTTCATGACTTTTGTGTTTATTGAGTATTAATCGTAAAATTAGAAACGAACCTATTCCCATGTTCGTACTTTTCAGTTGCATAAAT
>SLQC01000045.1 GCA_007131625.1 Balneolales bacterium
ATGATTTTAAACCATTTATATTTTTTCTAATCATTCAGGCAATATTATTTACCCGGCCAAATAGATCAGGCAATGTAACATCATGTTCAGATAGTATTGTACGTGGCCGATAACTAAGATAGGTTGATGACCGATTATTCCGACATAATGTATGCCATGGGAGCAATGGTGATTTTTTCCATTCTGATCATTAACACCAACTCATCGATTTTTCGGAATGAGGTATTGTTGATTGAGAACGAATTGGAGCATACGGCAATCGCCCTCGCACAGGGGATTGTTGAGGAAGCCCGATCGAAGCGATTTGACCAGGAAACCCTCGGTGACGAAGAGGCGTTAAATATACCCATCCCGTTACTTTCCCGGCATTTCGATCCTGAGATGGTTCCCGGCTCGTTCACCGCTCCCTCGAACCTTGGCCCGGAAATCGGAGAAGTCTATCCCGATTTCAATGATTTTGATGACTATAACGGACTGGAATTGCAGCTAACCACCGATCATGGTGAATATGCGATAACAGCAGAAGTATATTATGTGTATTGGAACAATCCTGATGTCCCGGCTTCGGTACAAACCGAGCACAAGCGGATGAACGTCTTTGTCACCAGCAATTATTTTAACCACACGGTAACAATCAGCTATATTAAAAGCTTCTGATTACTCCTATGCTTCTAAACAGCGAAAGCGGCCTTAAAAACATGAACGCCATCCGGAAAATCCTGGATGATGTCCCACTCCTATTTCGAAAATTTACAGCTGAAGATCTGCGTAACTTTTTGTCGATAGGTCATATAGAATATTATTCCCAAGGTGATGTCATTGTACGGGAAACGGATGAATCGTCCCATACCGCCTATCTGATTGCCGACGGAAAACTGACCGTATGGAACAAGAATATTCACCTTGCCGACATGCATGTCGGGGACTTTCTCGGCGAACCTTTTTTATATAATAAATCAAAACGATCGGCAACTGTAAAGGTAGAAAGTGACTCGGTTGTCATACGGTTTGACCGTGAAGAAACCCTGCAGTTTTTTCGAAGTCAGCCGGAGCGTTTATTCAAAACATTTATTATGAATATCATGGAAATACAACATGGAAAAATTATATCCATGAATTCCAAACTTGTCAAACTCAAACAGCAATTACTTTACAAAGATAATACAGGAAATTCCTGATGAATATTTCCATCGTCATAAGCTCCATTGTCGGCGGGATTTTAATCATCGCAATTGCGACGCTCAGTTTTCGTATGTCCGAAAGCTCCGGCAACAATACGTTGTACAACATGAGCAAATCCCGTATGGATGTGATTGCAGAAATGGTCACTTATGATATCCGGAACCTGGGCTACCGGGCCGATGATATAAATTGTCCCGCCATCGTCTCCGCCGACATCCACGAGCTTACATTTTGTGCCGACATCGATAACGACGGCTTCACCAACCGGGTCACCTGGCGTTATGACACTACTGCTGAAGTGGAATCAACGCCCAATCCGAATGACCGGATGCTCATCCGGGAAGTGCTCATGGAGGACGGTCCGGACGAAATCGCTATTAGCCTGGTAGTTACCAAATTTGAATTTACCTACTTCAACGTTGACAACGACACCATCAATCCGGCCACCGAGCTGAATCAGCTGAGTCGGATTCGTCTTTCTATCCAAACGGAAAGCGAATTTTCGTATGGTGACAAATATGCACGTTCTGCCTGGGAGCGTACATTTACCCCAAGAAACCTGAATCTGTAACCGAATACCGGAGTCATTATGGGCAGAGGTTTACTTATTATGACACTTGGACTTAGTATTGTCTTGGGCATGATCCAGATTGGTGTTCAAAACCGACAATTGTCCGCAGATAGCCAAAATGTCGGGTATTTTAACCAGACGCATGTACAGAACATTGCCGCCAGCTCCCTGGAGTACGGCCTCAACAAGTTCAACCAGAACCCTGGCTGGCGGACCGCAGGAAATCCGGACACCTTCACTATGATCGGCGTACAGTCCGAAATCCATGTGGACGATAATATCAGTCACCCCGACGATCTGCAGGGTAACCAAATCCGGATACGCGCCCTGGCCGAAGTCGACAATCGCACTGCCCGGTCGGAAGCAATACTTCAGTTCGAGAGCATTTTCCCTCCAATACCTGGCGCCATGGGATTTTACGGTGAAGATTCAGAACTCGACATCCGCGGAAATGTGACTGTGATCGGGCACGATATGAATCCGGACGGTACCGAGGGTGAAAAACAGTCCTTACCGGGAATCGTTGCTGAAGTAGAATCAGACAGTTTAATGGTTACAAGCGGTCAGGCGTATACACTGGACGGGGAACCGCCTTTCTCTGTGCAGGATCTCGACGGCCAGGAGCTTCAAGACTTCATCGTTGACTTCATGGCTGTAGCCGATTTGTACTCTGCACCAGACGTCGGTTCCGTGGAAAATCCCAAGATCGTTAAAATGCCTGAAGGCAACACTGAGATTTCAGACAAGGAAGGGGGTGCGGGCATTATCATTGTCCCGCCAGACGCCACCCTGTCACTACGCGGCAGTTTCTCTTATCAGGGTCTGCTTATTATCCAGGGCAAACTGGATATCGCCGGCAACGTGGCTATTTACGGATCAGCCCTGTTCGGTGACAACGCACTGCTTGAAATTGAGGAAGTCGACCCCAATGACGCCACTTTGAAAGGCAACACCATGATCCAGTATAGCAGTTCAGCGCTGGAAAATGTGGACCGGGCACTTGGTGTTCTCTTGAACCGGGGTTTTTCAATTTCCGGAATATATGAATAACGACCGATTCACCAGATATACAGATGGAAACATCAACACAAACCGACATCAAACGAAAAGAACACGATCCACCCCATGATCTCAATGCGCTGGTTGCCCCGCTTGTTGAGCAGATTCCCGCGACGTTAATCGGGTTGGAGCGGCAGGAGGTAATCGGCCGGATTATCGGCGAGCAGTCCGATGAACTTCGGATGCAGCTACGGGAAATCATTGAGTTCTTTCTGTTGGAAATGGATCACAACAACGCATCCGACATCGATCTTGGGGGCAACGGATGTGCAGATAAAATATGGTACCGGGTCTACGGCTATAAAAAACCCTGGCTCCACAGTCCGAAATACAAAACCACTTTCACTGATTTTCTGCTTCACAGCATCCTGATGCCGGCCCAGCGCACCTTTTTGCTGAAACACAAAAACCTCGATTTTTCCTATGTAATTGAATCCAAAGGGAAGGAAAACAAACGGTTTAGGGCGGATATGTACTTCGACATGGAGAACCTCGCTCTGAACATGAGGAAAATCGATACCGAAATTCGACCCTTCAAAGGACTGGGGCTTCATCCCGAAGTGGCCAAAGCCCTCAGCTTGAAGTATCTCAAATACGGCATGACGCTGGTCACCGGCATCACCGGATCGGGCAAATCGAGTACACTCGACACCATCATCGATGCCAACAACCGGTCGGTTGACTCTCACATCGTGATAATTTCGTCACCGGTCGAACTTGTCCACACGCCAATCCGCTCCATTGTACGCCACCGGGAAGTGGGACGCGATGTCCCATCATTTCGCGACGGCGCCGTGCAGGCGATGCGGCAGGATCCCGACATCATTATGATCGGTGAGTTGCGGGACGATGAGACTATTATGACTGCGTTGGAGGTCACCGATTCCGGACACAAAACCTTTTCTACGCTTCACACTGCATCGGCTACCGAGAGCATTGACCGGATCCTCGGGGAGGTGCCTGTTGATGAACAAGACCGGGTGCGCAACCGGTTGGCTGATGTGCTTACCTGTGTCATCAGCCAGAAACTGGTCCCAACCATCAAGGGAACCCGGGTGTTGGCCAAGGAGGTCCTGCTTGCAACCGCTTCAGTCAAGGCTGCCATCAGAAATAACAACACTGCCGAGATTTATCAAATGCTCAGTGAGGGGAGCAATTACGGAATGCATACTTTGGAACAGGATCTGAAGCGCTTGTGCGACCGGCATATCATCTCCGAGGAGGAAGCACTCAATTACGCTAATAACAAAAAGCGTCTCAAAGAATTACTGGAATAAAAAAATCTGCAATTAATAGTTATATCATTTGGCTTCTAAAGAAATTATAGGGTTGGCCCTGGAAGATGACAAAATTCGCGGAGCGAGATTCCTGGTGCATAAGGACTATCTCGAACTGCTTGATCTGGATACCATCCAGCTGTCTCAGCCGCTGACCGCGACCGAAGAAAAACAGGTGGGCCAGGCCGAAGTAGCGACCATCTCCGATACAGACGATATCTTCAATATCAATAGTGAGGAGTCCGAAATCCTTGACATGAATGACGACGAGGGGGATACCGATTCTGAATTCGACATGACCGAAGAGGGTTTGTCGGGTGATGAAGAAAAGTCCAATGAGGCGCTTTTGCAGTTGATGCTTTCCAATTTTAACAAGAAAAAAGTCAACCTCTCGCTCAATGTACCGGCCGGCAATACCATTATCCAGTTTTTCGACGACACCGATTACCGCCAGCTCATAAAAGAGGACCTGAAAGATTTCATCAGTGACAAGGTCTCCAGTATCTATAACAAGGAAATCCCGGATGAACAGTATCGTTCGCATATCCAGGGTGATGGGTCGCTGGTTTTGACCTCATTCGAAAACCGGTCGGATCTGCTTAACCTGGTCGATCGCACTGCATCGATTTATAACGGGACTATCCGAATCCGGGAAATTCGTCCCGACGAGTTAAACCTGATTGGACTCATTCGATCCAACTACAACCTTGAAGAAGGTGAATATACAGGAGTCATCCATATTGGTAAGGAAAGTACCCGGATGCTTTTCCTGAAGGGGACTGAGTTGCACTCCGTTCTGCCTGTTATCACTGTAAAAAGCAGTTCCAGGAAAGCACTCGACACCATCTTCTCCAAGATTCTATTTGAAGTGGACAAGGGGGAAATTCCCAATATCGACAGATTGCTCATTACAAATCCGGCCGGGTTCGGCGATGATGCCAGGGCGTTTTTTGCCGAACAATTTATGGATGTCGAAGTTGAAATTTTTCAGTATCACAGCAACAAGATCATACTCTCTGAAGAGCTGGAGAAAAGTCCGCCAAATCTCAACAGTTACACCTGCGCCATTGCGGCAGCCTGGACTGCCAGCGGTATTGACGATGATGCTTTTCTGCCGTTCTCTTTTCTTCCAAAATATGTACGGGACCGACAACAGGTTTTCAAGCTGCAGTGGCACGGCGTACTTTTGCTGCTGCTCATCGCTGCCATTCCAATTCTGCTGAATACGAAATATCAGACCGGGCAGAACACCATCTCCAGACTGGAGACCGAGCAACGTGTACTGCAAACCGAGATTCTGCAGATAAAACCCCTGGCGGGAACCGTCGAATCCCTGTTTATCGAACTGGATGAAGAAAATTCCCGGTTGGTGCTGCTGGAACAACAAAGCACGGAGGCTTTGAAATGGAGCCAGAGCCTGGACAAACTCAACTATGGAATGTGGCCAATTCAGAATACCTGGTTGACTTCGATGCAGTCGGTCAACGAGGGTATGATCCTGGACGGTTACACACTTTATCGCAGTCGGATACCGCGCATTGCCCGGATCTTCAATGACGCTTCGATAAGTCAGGTTTCCAAAGGTGAAATCCGCGAACAGAATGTGTACCGTTTTACCATACTTGTAAACAGTATCACCGCCGATACAACCCTATTCAATCCCGATACGCCAACTGTTTCTGAGGAACAGATTCGCAAATTTCTGGAAGAAGCGGGACTCGTGTATAATGAAGTCGATAACAACCAGCCTGGTACGGAATAACACATGAATTACGCCATACGAAATACCATCATACTACTTGTATCGGTCGTGCTTTTCGGCGGAGGCGGCTGGGCATTTATCACCTGGCTGCATAGCGGGCCTATCGAAGAACTCAAGTACAACACAGAGCAACTGGAAATAGAGGCGTCTGGTTACAGGTCTGCTGTTGCCGACTATGAATCCGTAGTTCGTAAAATTGCTGAAGTCCGGTACCGGAGAGAAAACTATCCCAAATCGTTCTTTCCGACCTCCAGCGCCAGCGATGTTTATGATTTTCTTATCCGTCTTAACCAGGATCATGCTTTTACCGAGCTCAACTTTTCCTATCAGGATTCCACAATTCATGATGAATACGGTATTATGACAACTTCGATCAACGGAACCGGTAACTACCGTAACCTTATCAATTTCCTCAATCGGATAGAGACGGGCGAAATTATCAACAAAGTCACCTCACTGCAGATTCAGGCTGTCAACCAACTCGAGCGACTTTCGTACATCTCATTTAACATTACGCTTCAGACCTATTATGCACGTCAACCCGAAATCCCCCGTGGCACCATTACAGGAAGCAGTTCTACCACAGCAATAGCACGAAACCCCTTTTTCCCACTCATCCACGCTGTCAGGCCTGTGGAAGAGGATGAGATCAATATCGAAGACAGCCGAATGATCGCGATCAGTCGGAACAATACCTGGCTCATCGATCAAAACAGTAATCTGCGATCGCTCGCAATTGGTGATGAAGTATACCTCGGAACACTTGTCCAAATTAACACGGACGAAGGTACTGCCGAATTCCGGTTGAACCGGGGAGGTATTATCGATCGCGTTACCAAACACATACGAAATTAGATGTATCATGACTACCACTAAACACTCCACCACCATCCTGCTTCTGCTCGGCTTTGTATGGGCTACTGGCTCCGTCTATGCACAGGATCCCGATGAGCTGCATTTCCGGGAATATGTCAATCCTGACGAAATTGTAAGTATTGCCTCTGATACCCCATTCGTACAAGCAATTCAGATTCTCTCTGATTTCGCCCAGGAGTTCGAAGACCGTATCATCATCGATCGGTCCGGCTATGCAGGTGCCATAAATGTAAATATCAGTAATATGTATTGGCGAAGGGCCCTTCATCTGATCGCTCGTGTTAACAATCTTGTGATAGAACAGGATCGGGAAGCTTATGAAATAAGACTGATTGCCGACGTCCGTGAAGAAGACGAAGTAGAAGTTGCGCGCCTG
>SLQC01000066.1 GCA_007131625.1 Balneolales bacterium
CGGCCTTTTCTCCCGTGTATTGAATGCTGCGATATCCGACAAGTCGTCATCGTCATCATAGAATTGCGGACGAGAAAGAATTTCGATGAGCCGGGTCCTGTGGATCGGTTCGGGTTCGGCATCGAACAGGCGGGCCACGCCCGGTTTTCCCTTGTCCCGGAAAAAAGCGGCAAATAGAGATGGGTCAACTGATTCCCCTATAAGTGTAAACCAGGGTTCAAACAGCTGGCCCCAGTTGAGCGAGGTATATTGAGACGTAACCCGCTCGTCCAGCCTTTCAATGATGCGATCGGCCTGCTCGCGGGTGAGTTTGTCCCGCCCTTTTTTCTCCATAAATCGTGGAATAGCGCTGGAAAAATAGCGGTATACAACAATCCATTCGCACCGTTCGCGAACCTGGGCCAGATCAAGGGTTTGTTCCGATCCAAACAAGTAATCCGGCAGGAAAGCCCTCGGTGTGACGAGCAGCTCAAGAATGTCACTCAACGCCGATTCCAGGACCGATCCGGCGTGACTCGACGGCAATCGGATCTCGTCCCGGATCGCTTTTAAAAATTGGTCCAGGGCATACTTGACAGCTCCGGCATTCATATTGGCCCAATCGGATGCCGGAGGTTTCACAGAATCCTGAAGATTGCGTATCAACTCCATCCGGATACGTTGCACCAGGTAGTCAGGCAGACCGGCTTCCAGCAGTTGAACCGGTGTATGATATTCCCGGTTGCTGTCCAGTTTGTTCAGATACTTTTCGGTCGATGTTTGGATGATTCGGTCCATGTTTAACGTTGGGTTAGAGAAATAGTACGGATCAAAATACAGATTTCAAACGAATTCGTTGGTCATTTTCGTCACTCTGCTTACATTATATGACATGTTACGTATAGAATGTAATAATCTTGGCAAATATTACGGAAAAACTGAAGTTTTTCGAAAATTGCTATTCCATTTTGATGGTTCGGCCTGCATCGGGATCGGGGGAGCCAATGGAAGCGGCAAATCGACATTGCTAAAATGCCTGTCGGGACTCCTGCGCCCGAGTGAAGGCCGGGTTACCTGGCAACAAAACGGATCGGCGCTTGAGATGCGATCGGTCCGGTTCTACATAGGTTACGCGGCACCTTACATTCAATTGTATAAAGAATTGTCAGTGTTGGAAAATCTCTTGTTCGTCGCCCAATTGCGGGGACATTCAGAAGCACCACATATGACGCATCTACTGGAGTTCTTCGATCTATCCAGACTCTCCGGACAGGAGTTCGGCTCGCTTTCGTCGGGTCAGCAGCAGCGGGTCCGGCTGGCGGGAGCACTTGTTGCTGATCCGCCGATTCTCATGCTTGACGAGCCCGGGACCAATCTGGATGCAACCGGTCTTGCACTTGTTGCGCAGCTGGTGGATCGACAGCGTGCAAAAGGAGGAATGACCTTCCTGGCGTCAAATCGGGAAGAAGAGCTGGCGCTGTGTGACGAACTCATCATGCTCAATGTGGCGTCCGTTCAAACTTGACATAATAAAAAATCATTATACATACACCCTTAATCGCGATGTTGGCAGACGACTCACCTACAAATTCAAACCTGACAATCCATAAATCATTACTCATGTACGATAACAGAGATATCAAACTTGCACAACTCATACTGAATCACAGCGTTACGCTGCAAAAAGGTGAGCGAATACTCATCAACCTGATCGGGTTTAACGGAATCGGGTTGGCCAGGGCACTTGTAGCAGAAACCCGCAATCGTGGCGCTATCCCCTATCTCGATATTGCCGATCCAGAAATTCAACGCATACTGCTGGAGACGGGTGACGACACCTTCTGGAAAGATCAGGCCGAGATATCGGGTGTACCACTTATGAAACAGATGGATGCCTATGTGGGAATCCGGGCGTCTGAAAATATTTACGAAACATCGCAGGTCGAACCGGATCCCAACCGGTCATTTCAAAAGCATTACCTGCAGCCTGTGCACTTCAACGAGCGGGTCAAGAACACAAAATGGTGCGTCTTGCGTTACCCCTCAGCCGCATTCGCCATGAATGCCCGAATGCCGACATCTGCTTTCACCGATTTCTACTACCGGGCTTGCCTGCTGGATTATGCAAAGCTTCGGGATGCGATGAAGCCTCTGGAAGACCGGTTACGAAAAGCGAACGAAGTCCGGTTGAAAGGTGAGGGAACAGACATCCGGCTGCATGTGGGCGGACAGAACTGGGTGAATTGCCACGGCACGAAGAATATTCCGGATGGTGAGTTGTTTTCATCGCCGCTGATCGACTCGGTAAATGGGACGATCCGGTACGCCCCGAGTGTCTACCAGGGGAAACCTTTCGATTTCGTATCGTTGACCGTAAAAAATGGTGTGGTGCAGAATGGTGATGCACCTGACCGGGATGCGCTGGAAGCGATTCTGGATACCGACGAAGGGGCACGGAAGTTTGGTGAATTCAGTTTTGGGACCAATCCGGTGATCGATAGTCCCATGTACGACATTTTGTTTGATGAGAAAATTTATGGGTCGAATCATCTGACACTTGGACAAGACTATGATGATGCGCCGAACGGAAATAAAAGTCAGATTCATTGGGACCTGGTCTGCATCGGAGCGGATGTCTACCTGGACGGGGAGTGCATTCGGAAAGGGCGTCATTTTATAACGGAGGATCTACAGGTGCTGAATCCGGATCAATTTTAAAATCCCTGTAAATTTGGGTGGTTGCCTATCGGGTAAGCTGATAACCACACCTAAAACCATTCTGATCATTTATTCTATTGGAAAACGATCGTTCGGTTCTCAAAAATCAGGGTCCGCCGCTGCAGGTGATGCCATATCGCACGAGCAAGAACCACTTTCTCAAGATCCCGACCCTTTCGTGCAAGATCTTCTACAGAATGCCGGTGGTTTACATGAATTACATCCTGCTCTATGATTGGACCATCATCCAAATCCGCCGTCACATAGTGGCTCGTCGCACCGATCACTTTCACACCACGCTGAAACGCCGAGTGATAGGGTCGCGCCCCGGGAAAAGCCGGAAGAAAGGAGTGATGAATATTGATAATTCGACCATGGTATTCTTTTACAAAGTCATCCGACAAAATCTGCATATACCTTGCCAGCACCATTACATCAATCTGGTACGAGGCAAGCAGTTCTTTCTGTGCCGCCTCAATTTCTAATTTGTTCTCTTTTGTGATACGGAACTCATGAAAGTCGATACCGAACCGGTCGGCTACCTGTCTCATATCCGGATGATTGCTGACGATAAGAGGAATTTCCACGTACCATTCGCCGCTGTCGTACCGGGCCAGCATATCGTGAAGGCAGTGTCCGTACCTCGATACAAAAATTGCCATACGCGGTTTGTCCCTGGTAAAAAAAAGCTGACAGTTCATGTCAAACGGAGCAGCAATCTGTTCCGTAAACTCTTTTTCTATGTCATCATCCGGTATCAGAAATTCGTCCAGATCCCACTCCACCCTCATAAAAAAAGTTTTGCTGAGCTTGTCAACATGCTGATCTATTTCCAGTATATTACCGTTATTGTGCGCCACAAAACGGGTCACAGCAGACACCAGTCCTTTTTTATCCGGACAGTGAATCAGGATGATGATCGAGTCTCTGTTGGTTGCACCGGGTATTTTATCCATATGTAGCGTAATGCATATAGTAAAATCTATTGATTGATTTGATAATTCAAGCGATCACTTAGCGTATCCATGATGTACTCATGCAACCGGGTGTCGGAATACTCGCCAGGGAAGTTTTTTTGATCCGTCAGCAGTATTACCAATGACACTGAATCCAGTCTGGCAAATAAAAAGTTGAACAGAAAGATAATAATATCAAATAAAAAATACTCTTATCAATACGCTCACACCACCGTAGATTTCGAATGATTTTTCTACTAAACGGAAAGACGGATCATTGAGCAACGACCCCTGTGCAAGACCATTTTGTAATGGGTATGCTCTGTTACAGAAAACAGTGATACTTTGCATGGCAACGGAATCGTTCTTCTTTCGTTATATTCTTCCGGTGGCCTTATACAATAGTTTACCGGGCATTGAAATTTTCACATCAAACCGGGATTTCCACAACCTTCTGATCTATCCACATCAACCTGAAATTCTCACAACTAATGTTATGCGTTGATTCATGTCAAACCGAATTACACTACTATCATCTGCATTACTTCCGATCATACTTGTATGGGTGTTTACTGCACCGACATCCCATCCATCCAATACTCTTCAAGGTGTAACCGACTACAATGAAATAATCGATGGGCGCGGTAGGTATAACGAAAGCGGTGGGTATAACGAAAGCGGCTGGATCAGCGGAAACATCAGATCCGGCGCAAGTAGCAATTTTGACGAACCACGCAACCAGGTCCGGGATGAAGACTCGTTCAAAATCGCACGTATTGAATATCGCGGTGGAGGCGACTGGTACAATGATCCCTCCTCTCTTACCAACCTCATCGACTTCGCCGTGCAACACATTCCGATATCGATCAGCCGGAAATACGACGATGTTTCCATAGGCAGCCGCGATTTGCACCAGTATCCATTTGTATTCATGACCGGACACGGCAACATTGATGTCAATTCCACCGAAGCAGCCAATATGCGTGAGTATCTTGACAATGGCGGGTTTCTCTACATCGACGACGATTACGGTTTTGATCCGTACGTGCGTCCGGTGATTGAGAAAATTTTTCCCGATGAGGAACTGCTGGAGCTGCCGGCATCCCATCCGATCTATTCGATGGTCTTTGATTTACCCGACGGCCTTCCCAAAATCCACGAACACGACGGTAAACCGCCGCAGGGATTCGGCATCTTCCGGAACGGCCGGTTGGTCCTGTACTACACCTACGAATCGAATCTGGCAGACGGCTGGGCGCATGATGTCCACGACAATCCCGAACATCTTACCGATCATTCCCTTCAGATGGGTGTAAACCTGCTCGTATATGCGCTTACCCGTTAAAATTGACTTTTTTTCTCCCTTTAATTTTTCATGATTTTTACGCATATTGCAAGCTTATAAAAAATGCGGTTAAAACAATCCCTGTAATTAAAAATGCTACTGAAATGATTATCCCGATAGCATCAGATCATGCCGGATTTGAGGCCAAAAAAATCGTGAAACGGATTCTTGAGGAACGTGATATCACCACAATCGACTTCGGTACCAACTCGACCGATTCAGTGGATTATCCCGAATTCGCTTCATATGTCGCCCAGGCAGTCAATAATGGAGACCACGACCTGGGAATCCTCATCTGCGCATCCGGACAGGGGATGTGCATGACTGCAAACAAATATCCAAAAGTCCGCGCGGCGCTGGCCTGGAACAAGGATATGGCCCGAATATCCCGGGAACACAACAATGCCAATATTCTCTGTCTCCCCGGCAAGTTTTTGAAGGAGGACGAACTCAAAGCCGTCGTTTGTGAATGGCTGGATTCCGAGTTCATGGGAGGGCGGCACAAGCGTCGAATAGATAAAATTGAAATTAAGTAACCCATGAACCAACCAGGCAAATTAACCAAAATTTGAGCAAGCGATGAACACGGTTTCTCCATGTGCCCCTTTAAAATATCCATGGCGAAAGCCTCCGCCATACAAGTGCATAATTAAAGCATGGATGCTCCATATGTCCTTAGAAATCAGAGCATATTAAAACATGCTCAGTGAAATGCGTAAGAGAAATTACCATGACGGCAATCCGACACAAAGGGGTATGATTAAAACATTGGTGCTCCATGTGACCTTATGAATTATATATTATAAACACATGAAATGGCCATGACGGCTATCCGTCACACAAGAGTATGATTATTTCCGTCATGGACATTACATCTGTCCTTAAGAAATAAAAAATAAACAGATGAAACGTCTCAAAGAACAAGATCCCGAAGTTTACAATCTCATTGAAAAGGAGAAAGAACGGCAAAATAATGGAATTGAACTGATCGCATCGGAAAATTTCGTATCCCGGGCCGTCATGGAGGCAATGGGTTCCACGTTAACTAACAAGTATGCCGAGGGCCTTCCCGGCAAGCGGTATTACGGCGGCTGCCGATATGTCGATATTGTCGAGGATCTGGCCCGTGACCGTGCAAAGATCCTGTTTGACGCCGAATGGGTGAATGTCCAGCCCCACTCCGGGGCTACTGCCAACGCCGCGGTTTATCTCGCTTTTCTTAAACCCGGCGACACACTCCTCGGGCTCGATCTTTCCCACGGTGGACACCTCACGCACGGTTCGCCCGTCAATTTTTCCGGAATTACATACAATGCTCAGTTTTACAGTGTTGACAAAGAGACCGGACGACTGGATATGGATGTGATACGTGACAAGGCCAGGAAAATCAAACCTAAAATGATCTCCATTGGTGCTTCGGCCTATCCGCGTGATTTTAACTTTGAGGAATTTCGTGCCATCGCCGATGAAGTCGGGGCAATTCTCTGGATGGATATGGCACACACGGCGGGACTCATCGCCACCAAGTTGCTCAAAAATCCACTCCCGCATGCCCATGTTGTCTCCACGACTACACACAAAACCCTCCGGGGCCCGCGGGGCGGGATGTTGCTGATCGGCCGTGACGGAGAAAATACCCTCGGCAAAGTCGCACCGAAATCAGGTCGCGTCAAAAACTGGAGTGAACTGCTTGATTCGGCGGTATTCCCCGGAACCCAGGGGGGGCCGCTCATGCATGTGATAGCCGGCAAGGCCGTCGCATACGGCGAAGCGCTTCAAAGTGATTTTGTTACCTATCAGGAACAGGTAATTCGCAACAGTAAAGCCATGGCTGCCAAATTTCTTGAAATGGGGTACGATCTGGTCAGCGGCGGTACTGACAATCATCTGATGCTGGTCGATCTCCGGAATAAAGGCGCCACCGGAAAAGAAGCCGAAGAGGCACTCGGTCTGGCAGAACTGACCGTCAACAAAAACATGGTGCCATTCGATACGCAAAATCCCTTTGTCACTTCCGGTATCCGGATTGGCACGCCGGCCATGACTACCCGGGGAATGGGTGAAGAAGAATTTGTGCGAATAGCGGAACTAATGGACAGGGTCATCACCAATCATACCAGCGAAAGCATCGTTGAGCAGGTCCGAAACGAAGTCCATGAATTGTGCGACCGTTTCCCTCTCTATGACTTTGTAATCGCCTGATTTATCGTAGCAAACAGAAACAATGGCAACAACTGAAACAGCTGAACGCAGCATCATGGGCGAAACCCCGCCCAAAGCAACCTCTCCAGGCCTTATGGACGAGATGTCGTTTCTCGATCACCTGGAAGAGTTCCGCTGGCGTATTCTAAAAGGGATGCTCGGTATCGGAATCGGGGTCATCGTGGCGTTTTTCTTTTCAGGATTCATCATGGACCAGATCCTGCTGGGTCCGGCCAAGGCTGATTTCTTTGTCTATAAGCTGATCGGTATCAATGCCTCTGATCTCGCACTGCAGAACCGGCGGCTTCCCGGACAGTTTTTCACCTATTGGGGCACACTGCTGGTTGTCGGTTTTATCATCGGGGTACCGGTTATGTTCTACCAGCTCTGGGCATTTATTGCACCGGCACTGGAACCTGATGAACGCAAGGGGACCCACTTCGTCGTCTTCAGTATCACATGTCTCTTTATTATCGGTGTACTTTTCGGTTATCTCATTCTCACTCCGTTTGCCGTCCAGTTTTTCAGTAATTTTCAGATCTCCGAATCGGTCCGCAATGACATTGATATCAACGCCTATTTTTCGGCGTTAACTATGTGGAGTCTGTCGTGCGGCATCCTTTTCCAGCTTCCGATGGTCAGTTATTTTCTATCGAAAATCGGACTCCTTACTCCGGAATTATTACGGAAACATCGCAAATGGGCTGTTATTCTCTGCCTGATTCTGGCTGCTTTCCTGACCCCGCCCGACCCGATATCCCAGATCATGATTGCCATCCCGCTGTTGTTCCTTTATCAGTTCGGCATCTATATAAGCAAGGTGGTCAATCGCAAACGGGATCGTGAAATTTGGGGAGCTGAAGGCAAACCGGAATAACGGCATCGGCCAGCCCAGTGATCCATACCGGAAAACCGGGTAAAATTGACAGATTGTCTACGTTGATTAGCGAATGCTATCGTAATATCATCATCATTAATAACCAGATACAATCGTAAGACTGTCTTCGTTATTGAACTTGAGACAACCGCAATAAACCGGAATTATATAGTAATATGCCGCGTCCAAGCACCGACACCGGCAGCCAGGCACGCAAATCCAACAGGCTGATTCACGAAACATCACCCTATCTTCAGCAGCACGCATGGAATCCGGTTGATTGGTATCCATGGGGGGATGAGGCTTTGGAACGAGCGCGGCGGGAAAATCGAATGATCTTCCTGAGCATTGGCTACTCCAGCTGCCACTGGTGCCATGTCATGGAGAGGGAGTCATTTGAAAATCCGGAGGTCGCCCGGTTGTTAAACGAACATTTTATCGCTATCAAAGTCGATCGCGAAGAGCGTCCCGATGTCGACGCCGTCTATATGGAGGCACTTCAGATGATGACCGGTCAGGGCGGCTGGCCGTTAAATGTCTGGCTTACACCTGATCAAATTCCGATTTTTGCCGGCACCTATTTCCCGCCGCAGGATATTCACGGCCGGCCCGGTTTTGCTTCCGTCCTCCGCGAACTTGTCGATGTCTACCGGAATCAACCCGAAAAAGTAAAGCAGCAGTCCACCGCAATACAGCAGGCTCTGCAAAACGATCTTTACGACCAACTTTCCTCCGAGAAGTTCACATCGAAGCATCTCGAACAGGCGTATCGTGGTTATGAGAATGCCTATGACAAAAAATATGGCGGATTCTCCGGCGCTCCAAAATTTCCTACTGCAATGGGTATCGGGTTCCTGCTGCGCTACGGTAAGAATCCGGGGGCGAAGCATGCGCACAAAATGGCATTACATTCGCTGGAAAAAATGATCTGCGGTGGAATTTACGATCAGATCGGCGGCGGTTTTCATCGATACAGCACCGATCAGGAGTGGCTGGTGCCACATTTCGAAAAGATGTTGTACGACAACGCCCTGCTGCTAACCGTATTGGCGGAGGCGTCGCTTGCAAGCGGCCGAACCCTTTTCTCCGAAGCGGCCGACGAAACTATTGCTTTTCTTAATCGCGATATGCGTCACCCCGATGGCGGCTACTATTCCGCATTGGACGCTGATACTGACGGTGTGGAGGGTGCGTTTTACGTCTTCACCGACGACGAACTGAAACGCATTCTGGATGAAGACTCATTTTCGTTGGCAGCGGACTATTTCGGAGTCGGTCCAGCCGGCAATTGGGAAGGAGTTTCGGTACTGCATCGGGCAATGTCACTTCACGATCTGGCCGAAAAACATGAAATTGAAGAAGGTTCTCTGAATATCCGGCTGGATCGGATCAAAAAACAGCTCCTCGACTACCGCAACGGGCGCACACGTCCGTGCCTTGATGACAAGATCATCACTTCCTGGAACGCCCTGATGCTTATCGCCCACTGCCGGTGTGTCCGGCTTCTTGACCGGGACTCCTCCGACGCAGTCCAACTCGGTACGTTTCTGGCAGAACGGGCACTGCAGAATGGCGAACTCTACCGCATCATCGATCGCAACGGAAACGTCAAGCAACCGGGTTTTCTCGATGATTATGCACTGCTTGCCGACAGCTTTTCCCGGCTTTTTGAAGTCACCGGCGACCAGAAATGGCTTTCTCTTGCGGCCTGCCTGACCCATTCGTTAACAGAACGGTTTTATGATCGGGACAAAAACGCCTTTCGTTATACCTCACAGGATCAGAAGTCCCTCATCTCAAAACCACGCGACCTTTTTGACAACGCTCAGCCCGGCGGCACCAGCGCAGCTATCACCACCCTTTTCCGTACAGGTCATCTGTGTGGTATGCCGGAATGGACCCGCATTGCGATCGGGGCGATGGAGCCGCTCGCTCAAATAGCTGCAACTCACGCAACGGCATTCGGATACCTGCTTCAAACCATGCATAACTACCTGTTCCCCGGTAAAGAGATTGTGATCGCCTCGCAAAATCCTGATACAGATCCGGTCGCTCAAAAAATGATCGCAATCTGGCGGGAAAACTACGATCCCTCTTCGTATCTTATCACCCGAACATCAAATCGTACCGGCAGGGAATCATCGGAATCGATATCGAAACTTGAACCGGAATCGGAACCGACATCGGAAATGAATTCGGATTCGGATTCGGATTCGGATTCAAGTTCAAAATCAGAATCAAAATCGGAATCGACACCAATATCGGAGATGGAATCGGAACCAGATCGGGAGGATCAGAAATTTTCATTATCCGATACCGGATTTTCTACGCTTTACAGTGACAAAACAACCCGGGATGGTAAGACAACGGCCTGGATCTGCCGGAACTTCAGCTGCCGTCAGCCGGTGCATGATCCGGATGATTTTCGAAAAGAAATCAGTCTGTCCAATTAATTTTCACACAACTTGACGGTATACACAACGTTTATTACTGTCAGTAATCAACACTTTTTACCTTCGTAACCAAATCATGTTTAAAAAAATATTTTGGGCACCAGCTACCATTATCATATTGACGACAGTACTGCTGATCATTGCATCCTGCAGCGACAACAGCATTACCGGTCCTGAATACACACCTCCGGAAGCCCGAGACACTACCGGGGTCGAGAGTTTCAGAGCGGAAAACGGCCTTCTCATCTATTTCCATCAACATGGTGACGGACTTGTCATCACCGAAAACGACGCCATCCAGGTACATTATACTGGAAGAAGAGTAAACGGGGAAGTTTTTGACAGCAGCTACCGTAACGGGGGCGCCACTTCAATCACCCTGCAACTCAGCAATGTGGTCGACGGTTTCATGCAAGGGGTGGCCGGAGTCCATATTGATGGTGAACGTCACCATCAGGCCCGTGAAGGAGCGATCCGGACTCTCGTTATCCCACCTGATCTCGGTTACGGCGGCACCAACCATCAACTGAATCAAGATACTCTTATTTTCGAAATAGAAATCGTTAGTGTGTCTCTTCAGGATTGACTGTACTTTACGCGTTACCGGGAAATCAGGATTGCCCTGACATCACACGAGGGACTTTCGGATGAATGCCGCAGCATATTTCATACGGTATGGTGCCGATCGCTTCAGCCCATTTTCCGGCATGATTGCGATCACTACCCATGACCAGGACTTCCGTTCCCGGAACATACGTATCACCTCCCAGCCAGATCATTATGTAATCCATAGTTACGCGTCCCACTTGCGGATACCAGTGTCCCTCCACGCTGACCGGCATTTTACCAGATAAATTTCTGCGAAAGCCATCGGCATATCCAATCGGGACCACAGCATAATGGCCGTCAGCCGGCGCCTGCCAGGTTGCCCCATAGCTTAACGGTGTGCCCTTCTTAACCCTCTTGCACTGCGCAATCCACGATATCCAGGACATGACCGGATGCAGTTGGTCCGACGGAATCGGCGAAGGATCATATCCGTACATTGCGATACCATGGCGAACCATATCGCAATGTGTCTCGGGATGGTTGAGCGATGCTGCAGAATTGGCTGCATGAATCGGGTATTTTTCGCCAAAGACTGCACGGATATCATGAAGAATGTCTTTTTGACGAGCCAAATGCCCCGAACTTTGTTCATCGGCGGTTGCGAAATGGGACATCACGCCCTGACAAATTATCTTGCCGGAAGCCCCGATCAGCTGTTCGATTTGATCGAGCCTGTCGGGCGGCATTCCCAGACGCCCCATCCCCGAATCGATCTCCACATGATAGACGGTACCGGCTTCCAGCAGGTCGAAATGCTCCTCGGAACTGACGACAGCGATCAAATCGAATTCCCTGTATGCCCCTGCAGTCTTCAAGACCGGGACGCCAAATACCAGGATCGGATGAATGATGCCGGCTTCCCGAAGGATGACAGCCTCGGTGACGTTGGCTACTGCATACATATCATAATACGCTTCAAGAGTCCGCGCAATCTCAACTGCACCGTGTCCGTATGCATCAGCCTTGATCACGGCAATCGATTTCACTCCGGGTGCCAGATTCCGGTGAAGATAACGGGCATTGGAACGCAGCCGGTCCCGATCAATGACAACATGAGAGTGATTAAATGGATAGCGTGACATGGTCAGCAAAAGTGAATCTTTGTGGTTTTCATATGTTTAAAATTTTTGATTTATAAGGTCACATTGGAGCACCCATGGCTTTAATCATGCTCGTGTGTGTCGGTTACCAGTCATGAGAGTTTCATCTGTTTATTTTTTTAATTCTAAGGACAGATGTAATGTCCATGTCGATTATAATCATGACCCTGTGTGTCGATTTCCGTCATGATCATTTCATCTGTTTATAATGTTTGATTTCTTACGTCAGATGGAGTATCCATGATGAAATAATCTTGTGCAAGTGTGTTGGTGCCCTTCGTCATAGGTGTTTTATTGTTTCATGCGAGTTAAACTGTGATGGTGGTAGCGAAGATGAGGATGTCTACTAAGTAGATGACAATGGCTGTTGGGGATCCGGCTGCACCGATTTGTGCTTATGCTTCTGCTGCATCAACCAGAAGCGGATCTCATGGGCATCGCTCATACCGATTATCGTTCCGTTTTTCAGGATCGGGAGGAACTCTGCCCGCAGCTTCACACCCGGTTTATAGGTAGTCACATCCTCAACATCCACAAAATACCCTCGTTCAACCGGCCGGTACAGATGGTGAAGCGATTCGTTTGCATCTGGCAGCTTATCGAGTTCGCGCCCCATGACAACGTGCTCCAGTATACCTTCCTTTGTCACCGGAATAACAGCATTCGGCAAATAGCGGGTGTCCATTCGGTGGATCTGACGGATAATTGCGGCCGGATGGCGGTCATCGCTTATGGAAAAAATAAGATCCTGAAAATCCGGCTTGTAGACCAGTTCATCCCTGCCGCTGTATACCGTATACCAAAGATATCCCGCCAGAAAGGCCGACCAAAAAGCTGTGGAGATTCCCTCGGTAACCCCCAATACCAGTGAAAAAAGCATTATCATAATGATAATCACGATACTGATGTGATACGTCATTATGGAAGCCCGGTAAAAATATTTTTTAAAATGCCACAAACCGGCCCGCATTGCCCGCCCACCGTCGAGTGGGAAGATGGGTAGTAAATTAAATCCGCCCAGCAGCACATTCATGTAGAACACAAACTGGAGCACAAGATAGGCCTCGTTGTTATCCGGATGGGTGACGGAGGCCATACCCCAGGCCAGACCCGCAAAGAGAAACGAAGCCAGTGGTCCTGACAGTGCGATAATCAACTCCTCCGCAGGACGCATCGGACGTTGCTTCAGTTCGGCCATCCCACCGAACAGGTAGAGATGGATGCGTTCGAGCGGAAGCCGAAGAACCCGGGCAGCCAGAGCGTGTCCGTATTCGTGGATGAAAATCGAGAGTGTGAGAAAGAGCGACGACACGATTCCCATCATCCAGTAGATCCATGTCGCCTGAGTAAACATAATCTGCGGGTAATACCGGTCACTAAGCACCCAGGCCATTAAAATGACAACCAGGGGGAGCAACGGATCAATAGTGATCTGCATTCCGCCCAGTTGAAAACCGAACTTGTTTAATCCTGTCAATCGTTTAATGTTCACCTTAAAAACCATCGTTTTTCTTTCCGAATACCCTTCAGAACAACACCCGTCGAATTGTGACCAACTGCAGTGAATACACCTCCGCCGTGGTGACATGATGAGTTCGAAAGATACAGATTTTTTACCGGTGATTTATACCTGCAGAACTCCGGGTCAGGCCGAATCAAAAACTTCTGCCCGAACGTCATTTCCACATGCATCACATTACCAAGCTACATGCCGCACTTTTATTCAATTTTCAAAGGTGCCTGGTGGATCATAAAGTGATATCAAACATAAAGGCGGGGCCATGTTCGTTTATCGGTAGAATGAAAATGTGACTAAAAGCTGCGGGATGACGATTTGTCTGCACGAAAACTTCCAAATTGAGCGAAACGTAACTTTTCAGCATAAATACACGTAAACTGTCACAATGATTACCGGAATTTAAGAGTTTTGTTTAGAGACAAAAGTCGTAATATTCCTTTTTCTAAAACTAACTTATTATCGGTCCGACCATGGGGTTTTTTAAAACATTTTTCGCAACACTTATGGCAATCTTTGTCTCTGTATTCTTACTATTTCTATTCGTGTTGATCGTTGTGATTTCCTCGCAACGGGAAACCGAACCTTACGTGCGAAACGGAACGGTTCTTGAAATCAAAATCGGCAACACTCTTGCCGAGCGGGAAACCGACGATCCGCTTAGTATATTGTTGCGTGATCCCTCCCGCAAACCTGTGACACTGCGGGGAATGGAAAACAACCTGGAAAAGGCAGCGGCCGACGACCGAATCGAAGGAGTCTGGATCAAGGTGAACAATGTCGCTGCTTCCTGGAGCACTCTGACCGCATTACGCGACAAAATGGAAGCCTTCCGGAAAGAATCTGGCAAATTCATCTACATTTCAACAGATGACATCGGCTTCAACGAACAGAGTTATTTTCTGGCCACAGCTGCCGATTCGATCTTCTCACCTCCCGAAACATTTTTTGAGTTTGACGGCTTCTTCATTCAATCGGCTTTTTTCAAGGAGTTCCTCGACAAAATGGGGGTTGAGGCTCAGATTTTTCGTGCCGGAACATACAAATCCGCAGTGGAACCTTTTAACCGCACTGACTTTTCAGAAGAAAGCAAAGAACAGCTCCAGTCAATCGTCGACAATGTGGCACACTACTTTCTCATTGCAGTCGGTGAGCGATCCGGTAAGACTCGAAATGAGCTGGATCAGATTCTGAACGAAGCACCGATGCTGACTTCTCGCGATGCCTATGAAGCCGGATTCATTGACGCGCTTATCTATCCGGACGAAATGGAAACCCGGCTTGAAAACCGAATCAAAGAACTGGGACATGACGAACTTCGCACCATAACCTACCAGCGGTACAATCGGGTCAGCAGATCGTCGGCCGGTTTAAAGGATCCATCCGGTGATAACAAGATCGCTGTCATCAACGCCACCGGAAATATTATGCCGGAACTGGGTACGCCTTCACCCTTTAGCCGACCTTCTGATCAGATTACAGCTCGTAATATGAGTGAGCATCTCAAAGCTGCACGGGAAGACGATGACATAAAAGCTATTGTGGTTAGAATTACGAGTCCCGGCGGTGCCGGATCTACTTCAGATCTGATCTGGGAGGATATCCGCAGAACTGCTGAAGAGAAGCCGGTGATTGCATCATTCGGATCTGTAGCTGCAAGCGGTGGCTATTACATTGGAATGGCCGCAGACACCATAGTGGCCTCCACACAGACCATCACCGGATCGATTGGTGTCTTCGGATTGGTACTGAACATGCAGGAGCTTCTCAACGAAAAGCTGGGAGTTCGTTTCGATGCCGTAACGACCCATGAACAGTCGCTCTGGATCACTCCGGACAGGCCGCTCAGTGAGGCCGGAAAGCAAACTTTTCAGCAGTTTATTGACGATTTTTATGAAATTTTTCTGGAGCGAGTGGCTACCAGCCGAGGTATGAGTGTGGATGAAGTTCATACGGTGGCACAGGGGCGGGTCTGGACCGGGCCGGAAGCAATCGAAGCGGGCCTTGTTGATGCGCTCGGCGAACTGGATGTGGCCCTGGCTATCGCCGCCGAAAAAGCGGATATTGAAGAGTACACGATTGAATCATTTCCCAAGCCGAAATCATTACTTGAAATGTTCACTTCATCCGCCCAGACACAGATTAAAAGCTGGATGAATCCCGGTATAAAAGAACTGGAATATCTCGATCCTGTTTTGGATATTTTGGTACATGATCGAAACGCAGCAATCGCACGTATTCCTTTCGATTTTGTGATTCACTGAATTGATTGAAACAGGACCGACATAGCCAATTTGAACCATGAATATCGGTGATTATCGCATAGAGCAACTCAGCGAAGGAATCTTCGAGGTCTCATCGGCCGGATCCATTCGGAAGATCCGAGACCATCAGCAGGAGAAATCGCCGCTTGCGTCCGTCGAGCGGGTGGGACTTGATCCCATCCTTATCGACACGGGAACCACCTGCATACTGCTGGATACGGGTCTTGGAATAGGGCTGGACAAAAAAGATCCGAATCAGGATTCCTCCAATATTCTCACCAACCTTGGAATATTCGGATACCGAGCTACCGACATCAAACATGTCATTATGAGTCATCTTCACTATGACCATGCAGCGGGTCTGAGCTATTCGGATATTGCAGGTCGTGTCACAGCAACATTACCGAATGCCAGAATACATGTGCAGAACATTGAATGGGAAGCGGCGTTGCGGCAATACAATGCACAACCTGTAACTCGTGGTATGGGATACGAAACGGACGATCTCTACCGTCTGGTGGCAGACGGTCGTTTTGTGTTTCTCAATAAAGAGTATCAGGAGATTTTTAAAGGCATAACGGTAATCCGCACCGGTGGCCACACTCCGGGACACCAGATTGTACGTATCCGCAACTGTAATGAGACCGCCTACTATTGCGGAGATCTCATTCCTGCTGATTCCCATTTAAACCATTATTTATTGCGGAGAGTGGATACCGACAGCATCAAAGCACGCAAAGCCAAAACACTTCTGATGCAACAGGCTTATCGGGATAAGGCCACTCTGCTTTTCTATCATTCGATCTATCAGAAAGCCGGGAAAATATCACGGGACAAAAACCGAAAATTTGTGCTTAAGTCCGGGTGATAACGGATAGTATTTTCCGTTTTCTCATCCCACTCGGTTTCACAATTCTTCATCATTTGAGCCTTTCAGTTTTTTTGACCTGAAATGGTACTTTCCTTACAGTTTTAAAATTATTACTTTTTATGCGGGGTGCCTGATAGAAGATCAGGCTGAGAATAAACCCGGAACCTGATCTGGATAATGCCAGCGTAGGAAAGCCTTTCTGCGAAGCAGCAAAAAAATATCCTTACCTGCCTGCTTGTCAAATCAAATTTATTCCACACTTTAGAAAATCTGTAATGAGTGAAATAGAAAAGAAAAAGAATTTTGACCTTGCTACAAAAGAGCTGAAAAAATGGCAAGGGCGGGAAGAATGGTTTTTCAATCGTGAACTTACCGATACCTATGAACAATGGTATGAAGGCCGATACAAAAGAGCTGAAGTGTGGCAAAAAAAAGTAATCGGACGGTTGATTAAAAAAGACAAGCGCGTGAAAACTCTCCTGGAGTTTGGCTGCGGAACAACACGATTTACGAGATGGTGGAAAGAAATCGGTATCGAAGCGACGGGTGGAGATATTTCACCTTTCATGATCGGTCAGGGAGTTCATCTTTTTGACGGAGACCTTGTCCTGGCCGACTCACATTTTATGCCTTTCAAAGAACACACCTTTGATGCACTTGCTTTTATAACCACGTTTGAATATTACAGAGATCCGGTTAAGGTTATCCGTGAAGCTGCCCGGGTTGGGAAATATGGGGTGGTGTTCGGTATGATGAACAAAAACTCAACAAAGGTTGCCAGAAGGAGGGTTCAGGAAGTATTCGGCAAAAATCCATTTTACCTGACCGCAAAATTTTATACTCCAAAGAAGTTAATAGCCACCATCGACGAAGCATTACAAGGAAGACAATACACCATAATGTGGTCAACTACCGGCTTGCCAAAATGGTTTCCGGTGCAGCAATGGAGTTTGCCCTATGGAGACTTCTTCGGTTTACATGTACAACTAAATGATGTGTGATGAGTGCTTTTGTAGATAATTCGGGAAAAATAAATAGTTCCACATTCAGGGATGTCGTATTACCCAAATGCGGCAATAGAAGAGATGAAGTGATTACAGGACCAGGTTTCGGAGTTGACACGTCTGTAATCGATTTGGGAAATGAAATGGGAATGGCTGTTTCAAGCGATCCTTTATCTTTAATTCCGATAATGGGACTCAAAGAATCGGCCTGGTTGTCGGTGCATCTATTAGCCAATGATATGGCAACTACCGGCTTTTCACCCATGTACGCGCAATTTGTGCTGAATTTGCCTGTCAGCCTTACTATAGATGCTTTTAAAGAATATTGGGAATATATCCATCTATATTGCGAGGAGATTGGAATATCTATAACCGGAGGTCATACCGGACAAATTGAGGGTCAGAATTCAACTATTTCAGGTGGAGGAACCATGTTCCTGACGGCACCAGTCAATGAGATAATTACAGGTAATAATGCCAGGCCGGGAGACCGCATTGTTGTAACCAAACAAACTGCATTGACCGCATCTTCCATTTTAGCCATGTGTTTTCCTGAAACGGTAGAAAATAAACTTGGGAAAGAAGTTTATGAAAAAGGTTGCGAAAACTTTTATCAAACTTCATCACTGAATGATGCGTTAACAGCCGCCGAAATTCTGGAGAATAACACCGAATTAAAAGCTATGCATGACGTAACCGAAGGCGGCGTTTTGGGTGCCATAATCGAAATGGCCGATGCATCAGGCTGTGGTTTTCGTGTGTATGATGATCAGCTTCCGGTCGGTGACGTACAGCGCAAGATATCAGACTTTTTTGAAATTGATCATCGTTTTTGCGTGGGAGCAGGTTCGATGATTATGGCTGTAAAAAAAGGCAAAGAAATTGCGTTAATAAATCATCTTAATTCCAAATCAATTACAGCTACACTGGTCGGTGAAATGACCAATAAGAACGAAGGCTGCAGGATCGTTGAAAACGACGAAGAAAAAGCTATCTCTTTTGATGGCAACGATCCCTATTGGGAAGCTTTTTTTAAAGCTTTCAAATCCGGACTTAAATAAACCATGAGAACATCAAAAAAAATAACCGGCGGGATTTATCTGGTAATCGATCCGTCCATCAAAAAGCAAACACTGCTAAAGAAAGTGAAAGCTGCACTTGAAGGTGGTACCGGGATTTTACAGATCTGGAATCATTGGCCGGATTCAATCAATTTATCTGAGAAGTTGGATATCATTGATTCTGTAATGCTGCTTGCCGAAGAATTCGATGTGCCCGTTATAATAAATGAAGAATGGAGATTACTAAAAAATATCAGCCTGCATGGTGTTCACTTCGATAGTATTCCTGATAATTACACACAACTGAAGTCGGAAGTCAACAGAGAATTTATAGCCGGAATTACGTGTGGCAATGACATAAACATCCTGCATTGGGCTGAAAAGAACCATCTGGATTATATATCATTCTGTTCGATGTTCCCGTCCCGTTCGGCAGGAAACTGTGAAATTGTTCGACCGGAAACAGTAAGAAAAGCCAAAAAGATCACGCAAATTCCAATATTCCTTTCGGGTGGCATAACGGTGGGAAATATGGAATCCCTCAATGGTCTTGACTTTGATGGAATTGCCGTAATTTCTGGAATTCTGAATGCTGAATCTCCCGAAAAATCAACTTCAGGTTATATTCAGGAATTAAAAAAAGTTGCCCGTTGAAAGTTGAATGTTGTTGGAATATTAGTGGCATGAGCCTCTTCCACACAAATGCAAGATTACATACTGACTTCATATTTCATTGGCGTGTTTCATTGGGCGCTTACACGTTTCATGTAATATGTGACAAAACAAATCTAAAGAATATAAGCACATGAAATACGCTTGACCGGGCATCAACTCTGACACACAGGTGTATGATTAAACACTGTCATGTGTATTACATGTAACGTTATATATAAGAAAAATTTAAACACATGAAAGCATCACTTCTTAACAAATTATGTTGCCCTGTAGACAAAAAGGATCTTGAAATTAAAGTCTTTGCTACATATGAAGAGGATGAAATAATTGAAGCCTTAATGACTTGTCCTGAATGCAAAAGGTATTATCCGGTGATTTACGGAATACCGATTATGACACCGGATGAATTCAGGGAAAAATCACTAGAGGAGCCTACTTTGAGAAAGTGGGGATACCGTTTAAAAGAAAGTAATTCCGATGTGCTGTTACTAAAGGAATAAAAGCCTGATTATCAATAAAGCGATGCAAGTAAATGAACTTGGTGAGTTCGGACTTATAGACCAGATTCGGAAAAGATTTGAAGGGTACTACAACAGTTCAGTGACCGGAATAGGGGATGATTGTGCAATAATCCCTAAAAATAAATTTGTGTCCAATCTTGTCACATGCGATACACTTATCGAAAATATTCATTTCTTTAAAAATGGAATCCAACCGGAAGATCTCGGTCACAAGTCGCTTGCGGTGAATATTAGTGATATTGCCGCAATGGGAGGTAAGGCGGAATACGCTTTTCTTTCGCTAGCTGTGCCTGCGGTTACTTCCTGTACATGGATCACCCGCTATCTTGACGGTTTGCATGATTTAGCAAGGGATGAAGGAGTGATATTGCTTGGTGGAGACACCACCAAATCACCGGAACATATTGCCATCACAATTACCGTGATCGGTTCGGCTGATAACCAGAATATAAAACGAAGATCTGAGGCAAAGCCGGGTGACATGATATGTGTGACGGGTTATCTCGGTGATTCGGGCGGTGGTCTTCAACTGTTGCTCGAAAACCGAAAACTGACGGATGAACATGAACGCAACCTTGTACATACACACAACCATCCCAGGGTCTGTCACCATGAAGGCCGTTGGCTCGCATCACAGCAAGCCGTACATGCCATGATCGATATTACTGACGGTATTGCATCGGATGCATGGCATGTAGCGAGAGCATCCGGCTTGACTCTACTTATTGACACAGAACAGCTGCCACTATCTGAATCCTTAATAATTACCTCAGAAAAACATGACTGGAATATTCGTCAATTAGCCGTTTCCGCCGGTGAAGATTACGTTTTATTATGTACCATTGATCCCCTGGAATGTGACCGGATTCAGAAAGCATACTATAAAAAATTCGGGAGTAATCTTTTTGCTATCGGCAAAGTGAAACAAGGCAAGCCGAACGTTGAGATATTCGGAAAAGGAGAAAAAATATCTGTACTGTCCGGAGGGTTTGAACATTTCCAATAATTATACATCGCCACCTATTGGTTCATGGAAAGCAGAAACTCCCTGTTATTTTTGGTACCCTTGATCTTGTCGAGCAGAAACTCCATCGCTTCGTGGGGCGTCATGGTCGCCAAATAACGGCGCAGCAAGACCACTTTCTCTCGCTCCTCCTCATCAACCAGCAAATCTTCCCTGCGGGTTCCGCTCTTGAACACATCAATCGATGGGAAAATACGCCGCTCGGAGAGCCGCCGATCCAGTACCAGCTCCATGTTACCGGTTCCCTTGAACTCCTCAAATATGACATCATCCATACGAGAGCCGGTTTCCACCAAAGCGGTCGCAACAATGGTCAGGCTGCCACCGTGTTCAATATTCCGGGCCGAGCTAAACAGCTTGCGTGGTTTTTTCAACGCTTCAGCATCCACACCACCCGACATGGTTCTGCCGGTATTTGAACAGATGTTATACGCTCTTGCCAGGCGTGTGATGGAGTCCATCAGAATAAGCACATCGTGACCACTCTCCACCATACGCTTCGCTTTTTCAAAGACGATTTCAGCCAGTCCGATATGGTTCTCCGGTTTCTGATCGAAAGTGGAAGCCAGAACTTCGGCGTTAATCACATTGCGTTCCATTTCTGTCACCTCTTCCGGGCGCTCATCCACCAGCAGAATGATGATCTTTGTATCGGGGTTATTGGTGGAAACCGCATTGGCGATATTGCGCAGGATGGTCGTTTTACCCGTTTTCGGCTGGGCGACGATAACCCCTCTCTGCCCCTTCCCGATCGGTGTAAAAAGATCGACCAGCCGGGTTGTATACTCAGACTTGTTGTATTCAAGGAAATAACGACTGTCCGGATAAATCGGGAGCAAATCGTCGAAATCCTTTCGAGAATCCATATTTTCCGGTATACGGCCATTTACACCATCCACCCGCAAAAGGGCAAAATAACGCTCTCCGATTTTTGGAGGCCGGATGATACCAATCACACTATCACCCTGCTTGAGACAGAATCTTTTTATTTGAGATGGCGAGACGTAGATATCGTCCGGACTTGCGGAGTAGTGATAGTTCATAGATCTGAGAAACCCGTAGCCGTCCGGCAAAATTTCAAGAGTGCCTTCGTTGATCAGATAACCGCCCAGCTTCGGTTCTATTTCCTTTAGTCGTTCTTCCAGTGTTTCGGCATTCGACTCGGGCAGCGCTTCATGAACATTGCGCCTTTTGTGATCATTACGGTTGGCCGGCATCGGATCACGCTGTTTACCGGTTTGTCCGGCAACTTGTTCGGTGTCGGATTTTCTCTTTGTAGCATGTTCGGAGCGAATTCGGTCACCTTGTTTGCGATCATCAACCCGGGGTGATGCCGGTGTCTGCCTTGGCTTATGGGTATAAGTTTCGGATTCTTGCGACATGTGTTGCTCATTCGGCTTCTGTTGTTCCAACGAAGCTGATGGATCGCGTCTATGTGAAGTTCCGGGTTCCGGAAGTGCGAAAACCTTGCCGCGTTCTCCAGCAGTAATCTGCGGGATATCGGAAGTCCGTGGTTTTTGTCCCGGAGAATCGGTCGATCCCGGCCGGGATCGGCCGACGTTAGTGTCGGGTTGACGGGATGAAGCACCGGATTCCGTACTCTGCGATTTCTTATACTTGCTGAGGTCTTTTTTTCGGTACAGCGAGCCGGAGTGCCGTTGTGACGACACCTGGTTTTCTATATGGGTCTCATCGTGATCGGAC
>SLQC01000219.1 GCA_007131625.1 Balneolales bacterium
ACTCAACTGTCGCAGTTGATGGTTAAGTGATTGTTGGTCAATAAGCTTACGCGGATCATATTGCTAAAATCCTGTATTTGCTGTGAAAAGCTGTTCAAAAACGAGATAACCGGCTGCATCGGGTTGTGACAAATCGAGGCGACAAACTCCCATTGAAGCATCAACAGGCAATATTCAACGGTAGCTGACTGAAGTTCTTTGGCACATTGACGGAACATTCCCGGCAAGGTCATTTCGTCGATTTGCACCCGCTGGTAGTAGATGAACATCATATAGCGCATAAAAACGATACTGGTATAGGCCACCATGGAAACATAGTTGCGAGGCTCCATGTCATACAGACCCAAATGTTGCTTTACCATCTTATAAAACACCTCGATATCCCATCTCCTGGCGTATATTTGGCATATTTTCTCCTGTTTTCGGGTAGTGTCGGTGCAAACAAGCCCCATCCATTTACCCGAATGGTTCTTATCGCGCACAAATACCACACGCACATCAGGTCCACTGAGCATTTGAACGACAAGAGATCCGATGATCGGGTCTTTTTTATCACGTCGCGACAGCCGACAAACCTTTTCATAAAGGCCCTGGAGATGGTGAATGCGCTTGTTGTGGCGGTATTGTATGGTTGGAACATTTTTTACCTGGCAGACAACCGGGGCATGTTTGCCCACGCGGTGGAGCAGGCCGGGATGGGCAAACCAACTGTCAAAGACTACGTAATCGACATTTCCGGTGTTTTTGATTCCACGGATGACCATTTCTTCGGCCAGATCAGTAGCTTTGCGGGTGGCTTGTCCGGCCCGGTGACCACCATGGCTGCGTCGGTCCAGACTCGGATCAGGTCCAAGGCGTTTGTCGGGATCCTGATTGGTCAGCAGCTCCAACTCGCAAGGCACAAAACTGTGTCCATCGCTCCAACCGGTGCTCAGAAGCCGGAAGCCACGATAGTAACGACCCTCGCTGTGGTCATGCTGCCGGCCCAGATATTCCACTTTTTTACTGCGATTACGCATGTATGGACTGTCGTCGGCAATCATAACGCGGGGATTATTCTTATTGGTAAGCGGATCAAACTCGGCGATCAGCTTCACGGCAATATGATAGATCAACTTGCGCCAGTTATACCTGGCTTGGCAGAGCAATCGATAAAAAGCGTCCCGGCCGGGAACGGGCAGATCGGTTTTTTTAAATTTATAGATGTTGATACCGCTGAATGGAAGCAGTAAAAACAGCTGTAGCAGCCGGGAAACAGCAGCACCACGGATTTTATATAACCCGGTCCCGGCAAGGTCCGTGCTATTGCAAAATTGTTTCATCCAGGCTTTCATCCAATGGCTGTTATTGATGGAGTAAATCGTTAATTTGTCCCACATGGAATAAGTTCTTTCTGGTTAATTTTTAAACGTTTACAGATGCTTAAAAATACTAAATCCAGAGGACTTATTCCACTATATATTATTGCCATCAATGACTTACATCACTTTTTCCACCCGTTCTTATCAACTGCGACAGTTGTGTTCTCATTGCAATTGTAATTGCAATTGTAATTGTAATTTGATTAAAGCTCCTAACTTATGCAAATCGATTTTTTACTACATACCTTAAATCCGTAAATAGTTAAGAAAAAAGAGCTAAAAAAGTAAACTCTTTAAATTGATAAACCGAAAAGACTTCATTCTGTCAGAGTCATGCTTCGGGTTTGCAAGAATCTTTGATGGATTGCACCGCTTTCTTCTGGAATCGCTTTCATCACATACTGATATACTCCCGATGGCGCCTCAACGGAATCGCAAACCACACTGTGATGACCTGCCGGGAGTATTTCTCAATTCCGGACCGTGATGGCTGGAATAAAGCAACCTCATCCCACCGGGGAATTCGAAGATAGTTCTTGCATTTGCCCGGTCAACCCAGATATCATCTTGGAAAGATATGGTTTGTAATACTTATTTTTATAATTTTGTTAGCAATAGAAAATAGTCTTTTACATTTGAATGGTGATGTGTTGTTTTTTTGATTCTTTTTCTTAATAATTACATATTATTTATATGATAGCACAAACTATCTTTTGTTTTTTTTTCGTATATTCACTCAATTTATGTCGTAGTTAACACTAGAGTTAGTTTATACTTTAATTTCATCAAAAATGAAAATAAATATTGGTTTATTTCTGATTTTTTTCTTTTCATTGGGTGCAGTCATTCCAAAAGCCATCATACCCGAACCAATAAAAATCATAACGGAACAACCCGAACCGGAATTCCAGTCCTGGCGGGAAAGCTACTTCAGTGGACACCCCTTGCGCATTGGAAACCGAGTCCAGTTTCTGTTTGATGACTACCTCGTGGAAGACAAATTCGGTTTGAACCGGGTCATCGGGCCTGTTGAGAAATATTCCGGTAATCCTCTGACTATCGGTAATGGTATGCCGTGGGAGATCATATCAGATTATTGGGGTGGTGCAAATTTGCGTCATATAATCTACGATCCTGATGAGGAACTATACAAGGGTTGGTATGTTATATTGCGCATGGAACCGGGCTTTGAGACGGGCTTTAATTATTCTACCCTTTATGCTGAAAGCAAAGATGGAATTACCTGGGAAAAACCGGGGTTTGATTTTTTTCTCTATGATGAAACAATAACGGACGCAGAGAACTACGCGGATCGCATCGTGATGACCGGCGGTATCAAAACAAACATCGTATTGCACAAAGAAAAAGGAACCGCGCTACTTGAGGAAATCTTGCTGGATCCCTTGGCCACGGATCCCAACCGGCGATACATTGCACTGGTAAAGAAGACCCCGCCGGGGGAAAATACCCGGTGCATTGTACGAATGTATTCTCCTGACGGCAGGGCATGGACGTTGGACTCCGACCCGGTGCTGTTCCGGGGAGCTTCAGACGGCTCATATTCACTGGCTCGTGATTCTGAAAGAGAAAGATGGTTGCTGTACCGAAGACCTCCAACGCAGGCATTAATCAGAGGATTTGATGATTTTTATGCACGAAGGAACACCAAACGACGCGTTTCGGTCTCATTGAGTGAAGATCTGAGAGAATGGACTTATCCCCGAAATATTGTTTTGATGGATGAGGTGGATGACGCGAGATTGGAGCAACCGGGCAACCGGATGGATATAGACTGGGCACAGGTTATTTCCTATGAGGATGTTTTCTTCGGTTTTTTAAGTCTTATGGATAATCTGACCATATCGGTTCCAAGGGAGAGCCATCTGATGTGGAGCAGGGATGGCCTTGACTGGAATCGGCTTCCGGAACGGCCAAATTTTATCGAGAACGGGAAACCTGGTGAATGGGACTCGGGATCCACGGGGGGTGTTTCCATCATGGCGGATGGCGATCGTGATGACCGACTTAGAATTTATTACAGTGGAGGAAACACAACACAAGGTTTTTACGGTCGCGAGGGAGAGGAGAATTACCCAAGATTCAGGGGAACAGGTATAGCATTTATCGATAAAGATCGTTTTATTGGATTGCAGGCGGGTCCCGAGGGAGGATACTTATTGACCCGCCAGTTTGTATTGGAAGGCGATAGAATATCTATAAATTTTCGTTCGTCCTTGAAGAATCCTCCTCCGGTTTTAGACAGCGGGATGATTACTGCCGAACTGCTGCAATCGGCAGAGGATCATTTTGAAGCGCGTGCTTACCCTGGATTTTCGATGCATGACAGTGATCCCGTTGTGGCAAAAGGTGATGAAGCGAATTATATACTCAGCTGGAACGGGTCTTCGGACCTGTCTTCCCTGAATGGCAAGCCGGTGTATATTCGATTTTACATCCAGAATGCAACCCTATATACTTTTCTGGTAAATAATTCTTTGTAATGAACTGCCGGCTTCTCTCCGTTGACAAGTATTTCCAATTCTCAACCGACCACATCATACACTCGTAATGTAACAAATGCATTGACCGGTAGACTGTAACGAATCAGTGTGGTCGGGATTGAACGGATGCGGATAGCTTTGCCCCAGTTCGATTACCTCCCGCTATTCTCCACTTCCGGCATGAGTAATGACGGATGAATATTGGTGATAGCCAAACGAAGAGGTAATGGCTCCCACGCGTAACCGGCCTGTGAAAATAAAACACCCCAAATACCTTCGTAATTAAAAAGCATGGGATTTGACCTTTGGGTGCTTTCAACAGCTATAATAGGATTATCTATATTATATGTATACGGTCCGAACAGATCGTCCGACCAGGCCAGGCCGAATCCCGGTTGGCCATCCCAGGTGTCGGCGAAGATGGTGTACCATTTTTCATTCCAATATAGTGGTTTAAGTCTGAAAATATTATCTGCTTCGATATCTGACACATGTTCGAAAGGTCCCTCGGGTGATTCACCGACTACTAAAATCTGTCCGACAGAGAGCGAACGTGTTCCTTCTCTTTCGTGTTCTCCGACTGTTTCCGTTCCGTTGATAGTCAGATAATACCGACCATTATGATGCATCGCCCAATTTGGATATACCCTGCCGTATTCATTCAACTCTTCTTCGGTGGCTTCGATACGCTCAGGCACCATGGCAGCATAATCTTCTATGGTCAGGATCGGGCCGTCCGAATATTCCCAATTGACCAAATCCTTGCTATAAGCTAAACCCGCAACCCGAACACCGGGAAAAGATGTCTCGGGTTGGTCATCGTCAGGGATGTTGCTGAAGTAGGCTACCCATCGTTTATTTTCGGGATCGTAAAACATATCGCGGGTGTGAACCCTTGCGGGGGTTTGCCATGATCGTTTTACTTCGTTAAGTACCGGATTGCCCGGATAATCATACCAGTTGAACAAGTCCCGTGTAAAAGCCAAACTGCCCGATGGGCCTGTAGTAAGACCCTGAGCTATCTGATTGGACCGCCACTCGGAGTCTTGCTGCTTGTCCGGTCCGGGATGGCTGGAATACAGCAGTCCCATACCACCGGGAATTTTGAAAGTTGTTCGTGCGTTTACCCGATGTCCCCAGACATCATCCCCACCCAATACGGTTCCCGGAACAATATGCCAGGACTCTGGATCCATCGGAGGACCGGCCGTTGCAGGAGGCCCTTCATGTCCGCCGGTTTGACCAGTAAAATTAAAAGAATCCTGTATTTTGTTATTGCAACTTGAAGCAGTCATCATGATATATATTCCCAGCATGAGGATTAAAAAAACTCCAAGTTTGGAAACGTATGCTATTATAACGGGATATGATTCCTTTTGAATAATTGAAGTTTGCTTATTCATCATATTGATTGTTTATAAAGAGAGATGGGTGAATATTGGCAATGGCTATACGAAGAGGCAAAGGATCGGACCACTCACCTCCCCGGGAAAACAGTACTCCCCATACCCCTTCATGATGGAAAAGTATGGGGTTTGATCTTTGAGTGGTTTGCACGGTGATGATTGGATTATCAGGGTTACGGGTATAGGTTCCGAACAAATCATCGGACCAGTCCAGACCGAATCCCGGTTGATTGTTCCAGGTACCGGAAAAAACGCTGTACCATTTCCCATTCCAGTAGACCGGTTTGGATCCGGGTAAAATCTGGTCTTCCTTGACTTCTGAGAGTAATTCGAAAGGTCCCTCAGGCGAATCGCTTACCAGGGCAATGGATCCAGAAGAAATCGCTCGGATTCCCCCAGCTTCCGTGTGTTCATCTGCAGTTGGTGTGGGCCCGACAGCCAGTGTACCAGAAATAACAAAATAATATCGGCCGTTGTGATAGATAACCCATCTTAAATATACTCTGCCATGTTCGTACAACTCAGCTTCGGTAGCTTCAATACGTTCGGGTATCATTGAAGCAAAGTCTTCAATATTCAGAATCGGTCCGTCCGCATATTCCCAGTTTACCAGATCCTTGCTGTAAGCTACTCCTACACTCCGAACACCTGGCATGTTATCTCCGCACATATTTCCAAAATAAGCGGCCCAGCGATTATTCTCGGGATCGTAAAGCATATCACGAGTGTGGATACGATCAGAAGTTTGCCATGGCCGTTGTGTTTCGTTAAGTACCGGGTTACCCGGATAATCGGTCCAGTTGAATAGATCTCGTGTATATGCCAGACTACCCATTGGTCCCGTAACCAATCCCTGGTTTAGTTGTTTTCTTATCCAATTGGGGTCTTCTCGCTTATGTTCTCTTGGATGGCTGGAATAAAGCAGCCCCATACCACCGGGCATTTTGAAGGTTGTTCGTGCATTAACACGGTGACCATAAATATTTTCCTCATGCAACACGTCGTGCGGTACCTTGTGCCAGGATCCCGGGTCCATCGGAGGACCGGCCGTTGCCGGGGGTCCTTCATGACCACCCGGAAGACCGGTGAAAGCAGATATTTCTGTAGCTTTGTCATTACAATTTGCAACGATAAAAAGCATACACGCTCCTAATATCAGGTAATAGAATTTCAGGGGGATCATTTTAAAAGTTGATTTCATTTGCCCGGACGGTACCATAATAACAATTGATGGTTTGCTCATAGTGATCCTCTGTGCCATTATTGATGGTTAAAAGTAACGACCATGAGCAGGTACTCCAGTCATGGTAAAAAAACGATGGTATAAAAGCTGTATATAAATGTCTTCTTTCTCGGATTCATCCCTCTTAATACGCGGAATTACACCCTGGCTATTTTTTATATATCTATTCACTGTCATCCGACTAAATTTCAAAACAGGGATCCCAGTGACACAAATTATTGATAATCAATATACGTTATTGCATTTTCAAAAGCCTACCCCACCCAATGTAAAATCCAGATTAAGCTGACCAACAGGAGGTTTTTTTGCCTCGAATTCCATAGACTCTTATTAGTGCTTCTCAGTAACTCAAGCACGTCCAGCATGCTGATCAAATTAATCCGAATCAGCGAAGCCACCACCGAAAAGGCTTTTCTCGCCTCCAACATTTTCTCCTTCGCGAAGCGGTACATCCACCGGCGTATGCATACGAGCAACTACACCCTTGATTTAAAATTCTGTGGATAGAGGGATCGTACATCCTCGTACCTGGTATCCAGGATATGTTGCAACACATAATGCAGCCAATCATAAGGATTGAC
>SLQC01000184.1 GCA_007131625.1 Balneolales bacterium
ACTATTTTTGAAACCCCTTATAAATAAGCGGTAAATACTTATTGCTTATTTATAATGTTACAATACCGCGGATAAGTTACAAGTGGTACTTTACGTCTTGATCTGCATGAGATGAACGAGGGGCTGTGAAATAAAAAAATCGCTCAATTAAGCTTTACATTAAATGTAGCAGATTCACAATAAGAGTAGCAGGTTTCACATTAAGAGTAGCAGGTATTACAATAAAGAGGACAGTGATATGGATAAGACAACCCGGTATTTAGCGATTGATTTGGGAGCTTCTCATTCACGTGTTATTCTGGGAACATTGCATGCGGAGAAGTTCGATATTGAGATCATACATCGTTTTACTACGCCACTTATAGAAGAAAATAATCACCTCTTTTGGGATATTGATCTCATCCGGGATGAATTACAAAAGGGGTTGGAAAAAGCGCTTGATAGCACGGATAACCTGCTCAGCATTTCTGTGAGTTCATGGGGGGTGGATTACGTACCCCTGGATGCCAATGGCCGGGCTTTGCGAAAACCTTACAGTTACCGCGATGGGCGGACACGAAGTATCCTGGATGAGGTGCATGCCAGAATATCAGAAGTGGCGTTTTACAGGAAAACGGGTATCAAAAGTATGCCGATAAACACGCTTTACCAGGTTTACCATGACTCACGATACGAGCCGGATATATTCAGGAATACAGTAGCCCGGTTAACCATTGCAGATTATTTCAATTATCTTTTCAGCGGGAAGAAGGTGGTGGAAAAATCCCTTGCAAGCACCACCCAGATGTTGGATATGAAAAAAAACAGATGGGCTACTGACCTTCTCGAACAACTTGAACTATTGGATGGAGCCTGGCCGGAAATTGTGCCTTCGGGCACAATCCTTGGCAATGTTAAAAATCATCCCTTTCTGCAGACCATTGCCAGCTGCTCTCACGATACTGCCTGCGCTGTAGCCACCGTCTCTGCCATTAACAGCAGGCCGCAAAGGGCCTTTCTCAGTTCCGGGACCTGGTCATTGATCGGCGTTGAGCGTTCGACACCCATTCTCACTGACCAGGCATTGCATGCAGGGTTTACGAACGAATCCGGGCCGGGTGATTCCATACGCTTTCTGAAAAACCTTACCGGCTTATGGGTTCTCCAGGAGTGCGAAAAAGAATGGAAGAAGCTTGGTCAAAGTTATACCTATGAACAATTGATGGATGAGGCCGGAAGCTTTGCAGAGTCGGGCCCGGTACCACTTGTTGATCTGAATGAACCACAGTTCGGCGAACCGGGCAACATGATTTCCAAACTGCTGGCCTGTTGTGAAAAGGGTCCGCTGCCAATTCCCCAATCGCGTGGAGCACAGGTTGCAACAATCTTGAAGAGCCTGGCAAACAGCTATGCCGAGACGATAAATGAACTGAATCACATCACCGGTGAAAATATCGGAATAATTCATATTGTTGGTGGAGGCTCACAAAACCGGCTGCTTTGCAAATGGACAGCAGATCTCTCCGGTTGTAAAGTTCTGGCCGGCCCCGTGGAAGCAACGGCCATCGGCAATATCATTCTGCAAGCTCAGGCATTGGGTTCTCTTCCAGCCGGAAAAACATGGCGAACCCTTTTTCACAACTTTGCAAACCTTGCCACCTATTTTCCTGATAAAAATCAATAATAGCCTGATAACAGATGGGACGGGGCAATTACGACTAATCTTGCCTTGCTAAAACTGAAACAACGGGCCAACGGTACTATTCCATGACTAACTTTTTTTTCCGCTCTGATTACCGGGTTCTGATTCCGGTAGTCAAACTGCTTTTCATTTTAATGCTATTCATCACAGCTTGTCGTAACGATGAATATACCGAAGAACAACCCGACATGCGCCTGTGGCATGAACAGCCTGCCAAACAATGGGTTGCAGCAATTACCAGCGTTCCCTGAGCCTGGAAACAGGGATCGCCAAAACACGCTATCAAATCGAGAACACCATTTATCAGAGAGGTTTTTGCCTTTAGGATCGGCATCACGGAACCTTATTCAACAAACATCGGAAACATTTGCAGGCTGCATCAGGCATCTTGAGTTACATCCGTTCACTGTATTGGAAATAGGGATTTCCCCGACCCGGATCCAGAAGCAACGATAAAACTGTGATGGCTGGTTTCCAGACGGATGGCCTGCTCCTGATGTTTGAAAACGGGTGTTATTTGAAAAATGCGATTATTCATGCACTTATCCTCCATAAATAACATAAACATATCCACATAATTTGTTGATATCTTTATATTTATCTATTCGTATGGAGAAAATCAGCAGACCCGGAATAATTGGATATTCCGGTTATCATTATAGGTCAAATTGTCACTGGTTTGTGCGATTGGTGCTAATAATCCAAATACCGGTTTCTAATCAATTTTGCGGGCTAACCCGCAATTATTTAGCTTACCTGAAAACGTCAACCAGGAATAACCATCATGAAAGGATTTAGAAGCTTTTTATATGCTCTGGCTCGGTTATTTGGAGATATAAATGCCGTTAAAAAAGGGAAAGTGGGTAAACGTGTTGCTCGTCGTACCGCAGGACGTATTACAGGCCGGGGATTGGGAAGAATTTTTAAGTAAACCCTGTTCTGATCGTTACCAGTCACATATTTACACTTACTTTTTCATTTTTTTGGATAAATGTATATGTGGGTTTTAATGATGGAAATGTTCAAGCCGGACGAAAATACGAATGCTAAGTTTCGAAGACTGTAAAAACCCGAAAAATCAAAATAAATTAATGGCATATGGAGCTGTTTGACAGCTACGCATGGAAGGCGTAAGCATGATATGACTCCTCTTATCTCGGCAGACTCGGATGCGGAATCACCGGAAATTCTCCCGTAAGTGTCTTCATGAAAGCAACCAGCTGTTCATTTCAAAGGCGTCAGAGGCTACGGTACGTTGTTCCGGGGAAATCACGGCGCCTGGTACAGTTTATTGAGGAACATATGGGCAAATAACCGTGCTCGTGTCCCCAGATCGGGATCCCATCTGAGTGTTGCCATCGATCCCGACGGTTTGTTGATGGATTTCCGAATCAACGTGATCTTTATAGGACTCGGAGTCAATAATAATGAAGACAGAGCAACACGGTTCAATTTTATAAACAATTACTTCACCACCAATTACTTCACCACCAATTACTTCACCACCAATTACTTCACCACCAATTACTTCACCACCAATTACTTCACCACCAATTACTTCACCACCGACTGGCGGTTGATAGAACGAAGTCCGTATGCCCGAACCTATATTGGTGGGAACTTCCATGTGAACCCGGATAAAAGGAACAGTCAATGGAAAATGATCGACACCGGTGAGAAGGTGAACCGCGAATACCACGATCAGCCGGAGCCTTTTAATGTAGATATGCTGACCACGCTCTCTTCCGAAAAAGCATGGAAACGGGTACACGAACCTGGAGGATTATATCAATAATCTGGATGCGATTTGCAAAACCCATGAGATGATCTCCGAGGATTAACAGGAAGCCTGTTTCATCGTCGGCCCCCAGATTTCGCATGTGGTTCACGGCAGTGCGCAGATTCTGTGGATCACCCCGGAGGAGCCCCCGCCGGACAGGTCATTTTGGAACTTATGGACGGTGGAGTGGAGCATAACCTCTCGGCTAATCTATCGACGTCCGGTTTCCAAACCCGGAGTCTCGATGAACTGGACCATCTGCAGCAACGCGTTTCTGCTGAAGGGCTGCAAGCCCACACCGCCTACCGCTATGAAGTGCAATGCGGGGACGGGGTCAACAATTATTTCACGGTAAGTCACGGAAGATTCTTTGAAACGAAAAAACATCAAACACCCCTTTTGTAATGTCTTCATTTTCCACAATATATTCACTAAGTGCCGCCCATGCCTCCTTTTCATCAGCTTCCCTTCCATCAATTCTGGCAACGAACACATCAGCCATCAGTATTACCATTTCCGAGTGAACCGACAGCAGTTTCCAGGACATTTGATACACAGGATCCTCGATGAGCATATTTCTTTCGATGACCGGATTATTTTCCGCATAATCAGCCACGAGATGTACCATCCGTTCACGCACCCTGGGGTTGCCATAGCACAGCTCATCATAAGTTGGTCTGCTATGCCATTTACGCTCACCGTCCACCATAGATAAATATTCAATTTGGTCCTCCGGTACTTCCATATTTCCCCAATGATCGGACTCGACCAACGGATTGCCGAAGAACAGGGAATTCCAGCCATGTCCTGCGGCATGGAGAAGCATGCCCCTGCGTTTTACCTCGCGATTTAAAAGTTCGTAATAGGCAATGATCTCGGTATCAGTACGCGGCGCAGGTTCCTTTTGTGTCGGATATTCCCGGTTGTACCAGGACTGAAAAAACTTCTTCGGTATGAGAAACTCGTTGTAGTAGGTGTTTAACCCAACTTTTGCACTCCACTCTATTTTGGATATGATATAATCAAGATTGTAGGCATCGGAATTTTTATGACCGCGAAAACGGTAAGTGGCTTTATCGGTTAGTTGTACCGACAGGTTGTGGACCCGGCGCAACGGTACGTAATCACCGTCAGGACCGGGTCGGATCCATTGGCAACCACTGGCTTCCAGGAACCGGTAAACTGCGAATAGTACACTACGTGGATTCGATCCCGCGATAACACCTTTCGAGTCACGAACATTAATGTATATGGCATCATCAAGGGTCGGGTCATCCACACCATCCACGACAAGACCAAAATCACCAAGAAGACCAATTTCAATCAAATAATTATCGGCCGTCCTGATTCGGCCTCACTTTTTACATTAACATTATGTATGGTGGCATCCGCGATCATAGTCCAATGAATGCCATGCACTATACCTAATGGGATTGCAATAATGATGAGTACTAAAATGGCAGATCGCTTTATTTGCATATTCATATGATTAGTGCAACAACACAGTGATTTTGGGATTGTCGAGCCCTCTCTAAAAAGCTATCCTAAATTATACCATAATTGCAAATGGCCATGTTTAGCCAATGTAACATTTGTGGAAAAATGGGCAATATTTTTAAATCAATCAATGCTTCCAGATAATTTTTCACGTTCAGCAAATAAAAAGCATTTTTTATTAAAAAAGCATAGTGTGACACATTTCGGGCAATTAATCCTGTTTTTTTTGTAAATCCGGACCGTCCGGGCGCACCGATTCCTGACTGATTATTCCACCATTCCGGCATTTATTCACATTTCCGACGGCAAAACCCACGATGTGAAGATCCTGAATATGATCCCGATCATGGCCGGCAGCATCTATATTATGGATCGCGGGTACCTGGATTGCGAGCGCCTGTATCATCTGCACACCTGTGGAGGACGCTTTGTGGTTCGAGCCAAAAAGAACCTGCAGTTCTACCGTCAATCCTCCACACCGGTTGATTCCTCGACCGGCTTGCAATGCGACCAGGTTATCCGATTGACAACATCCCAATCCAAATATCGTTACACGCAAACCCGGTGGCCGAGACGGTCGATAACGTGCGAAGACAGCAAGGATGGATCGAAACGAGTCCGATACGAACATCCCCACCGGCGGGGTATCAGCGGCGACACTTTTTAAATGCCTTTATAGAATTTTCGCTTTCTTGTTTAACCCGGCACAGCAAGGTGTACATCATTTCCTTCTTTGCGTTTGACAGTTTTTTTCAAAGATGGTGGGGTGTTGAGAAGGACGGGCGGTGAAATTAAAAATCGCTCAATTTAGGTAACAGTTTATAGTGCTTATTTACACTGGGTTTTATTATAATAGGAACACGGTTAAAAACTAAAATCTGTATCCTTAGCACTTATCGATGAAGGTGAAAGCATTTGATACAAAAAGCCCGTCAACTCGCATTCTCTCTGTTCTTGTGCCTATGCAACAGGATGTAGTAAGAGTATGGAGAAGTGGAGAGGGACTAGTGCTCATCGCATCTTTGCTCCTGCTTTCCACGGGAGCATTTAATATGGCTCACGCGCAGAACAATGCCCCCCAGCTGGCCTTCGATGTTCAGCCTACCAATACGATAGCCGGAGAGACGATCTGGCCTGCGGTGACCGTGAAAATCCTTGTTGCTGGAGGCATCCTGGTCGAGCAAACGGCCGATGAGGTAACTCTGGAGCTGACGGATCCGGGAGATGCAATCCTGAGCGGTGGGGATGCGGAACAGGTCATTGATGGTGTGGCGACCTTTGCCGGTCTGAGTGTGGACCTTGCCGGGACCTATACGCTTACGGCGAGCTCGGGTGATCTGAGCAAGGCCATGAGCGAGTCCTTTGATATCACCCTTGACATTCCAACCATTACGGAACCGGGAGACAATAGTTTTGTGAACGCTGCGATGGTGGATAACCTGACCATTAGCGGTACTGCAGGCGGAGCTACAACAGCCAGAATTACCATCACCCATGAAGATGAAGACAACCATACGATTGAATTAATTGTAATGGTCACAGAAGGAAATTACAGCACCGAGGTGGATGTTAGTGACCTCCAGGACGGGGATCTGAATATAGAAGTAGTGGGAATTGATACAGACAACAATGAATCAGACCCGGCAAATATTACTGTAACCAAGGATGTGGTGCTTCCCGACTTATCGGTCGATGATCAGATCACCAACGACAGCCCGCCGGCTATAACCGGAACATCAGATCAACCGGAAGGTACAGAAGTAACTGTAGAAATTGACAATGAGACGTATACAGGCAACGTTGCCAGTGATAGTAGCTGGATCGTAGAGGTTGCTGACGAATTGCAGGATGGTGACTATACTGCCGAAGTTTCAATCACCAATGCGGTCGGGAATACTGCTACCGATACAGTTGTACTCACAATAGACCGCACTCCACCTGAAGTAGTAACTATTGAAGCTGAATCTGGTATCAATGACCCGACCAATGAGAGCGTGTTCGATGTGCTCATCACCTTCAGCGAAGAGCTGGCCGATTTTGATGAAAGCGAACTGGACATCGACAATGCCACGGCCACCGGATTCAGCACGGATGATG
>SLQC01000313.1 GCA_007131625.1 Balneolales bacterium
GCATTTCAATTCGGTTGCTCTTTTAACTGTTTTCAATCTTTGAATATGTAGTATCAGATGGATCACTCATGATAAAATATTTTGTGACTGTGCGTCGAAGTTTTTCCTTTTGATTGTTTCACCTCCTTAACATATTTGTTTTTGAAATATCAATGTAGAAGTAAGTTATACGCTTGAGAGACATAAGCATATGAAATGAATGTCAAATTCATGGACGTTCCATCGCCGTTTCTTCACAATGTTAAATACCAAAGCCAATGAACAAGACCACCGGCTTGGCAGAAGGTATACAAGTAGTACTAAAATTATTGAGGTTACTATGAAAAAAAAGATATTTCTGAGTTTTGTCCTGCTTCAATCATCATTTTATTTCTTTTCAAGCCCATCCTTTGCCCAATATTCTGGTGGTTCTGGTACTGTGGACGATCCCTACCAGATAACCAATGCCGAAGATCTGGATAATTTAAGGCATGAACCTGATGCACATTTCAGACTGACATCCAGTATCGATTTGGGAACCGCTCCCTGGAATGAGGAAAATGGATGGGGTCCGTTGGGAACCTCTTCCGAACCCTTTACAGGCAGTTTCGATGGTAATGGCTATCAGATCCGGAATTTGACTATTAACCGGCCGGACGAAAGCAGGCTGGGACTATTTGGTACTGTAAACCAGGGTACACTCAAAAATATCCGACTCGTGGATGTAATGGTGATCGGTGGCAGTTATTCGGCTGGACTGGCAGGTCAATTCAACAACAGCACTATGGATCACATATTTGTCAGCGGCGATATTGTATCGGAAAGTCCATGGACTGGTGGTGTGACTGGTTCGGCCAGTGATGCGTCTATTCACAATGTTGTTGCAAATGTAACCGTTCAGAGTGATTCCCATGCCGGTGGCCTGGCAGGATCTGTATTCCGTTCTCGAATCCGGCATTCCTACACGGAAGGAAGCATTGCAGGTGGAGAAAGAATCGGGGGCTTGATAGGTTCTTACAATGGAAGTGGTGCTGCTGTTGCTGATTGTTACAGTCATGCGAGCGTAACGGGTAACAACCGTGTGGGTGGACTCATCGGATATATGCAGACCGGCTTCGTCTTCCGCACCTTCAGTACAGGTCCGGTGGCAGGTAGTGGAGAAAACATTGGTGGTATCATCGGTTTACAAGACAGCGGGTCCACAGGGTTTTCCCTTTGGGACACCCATACATCGGGACGCCAGACCAGTGCCGGCGGCGAAGGGGTGACCGGCAGATCCACCGATCAAATGCAACTGAAAGAAACTTTCACTGCTTTTAATTTCTCCATGTTATGGAATATACTTGAAGATGAACAGTATCCCGTGTTCCGGAATCTCACCCGGTATGAGCAGGAAATCCCGAAAGCACTTTCCGATCTACAGGGCAACGGCACTCCGGATAGTCCTTATCTGATCTCCAATGAACATGAACTGAGTGCAATGCGCCTGGACCTTGAAGCAAACTACCGGCTCGACAATGATATCGACCTCTCCGCATCCCTGGTGTGGAACGGCGGTACCGGTTGGTTGCCAATCGGAAGCTCCAGTGAGTCGTTTACCGGTACATTTGATGGGGCTGGGTTTAAAATCTTCAACCTGGCAATAAATCGTCCCAATTTAGCCGATTGTGGTCTATTTAGTCAAACACAGGATGCGATCCTATCCAATGTGCATCTTGAAAATATTCAGATTCTGGGATCAGGAAATGTTGGAGGATTGCTTGGACGCGGTTACAACAATCTGATGAAAAATATATCCGGAAAAGGCCTGGTGGCGGCGAGATCCTCGAGTGCCGGTGGTCTCTATGGCTCACTAAACCGTGGAAGCATGCATAACTCATGGTTTGAAGGTAGGGTTTATGGACTTTCAAATGCAGGAGGCCTGATCGGGGGACATTATGGCACTGATCTTCGGCGTGTACATTCCACCGGAAGTGTGCAATGGAACGGACTTGATCCGCAATATAACGGTAACCGGTTTGGTGGACTGATGGGACATCTCAATTCCGCTAATATAAGCGATGCTTATAGCCACTCCAGGGTCAGTGGCAAAAATGAAGTCGGGGGACTGATTGGTTATATGCAATCTGGTCGTGTCGAACGCGCATTCAGTACCGGCATGGTATCGGCAGATCAAGAACTGGCTGGCGGTCTGATTGGTCATCGGTCATATGGACAAGTCGTGTTTTGTTATTGGGATGCTCAATCTTCAGGCCAATCTGCCAGCGAGGGGGGGCCGGGGGTGACCGGGAAAACTACTCTGGAATTACAAAGCCGGGAGACCTACGGCATGTTCAACTTTTTCACCCAATGGATGATTAATGATGGATTAGAATATCCCGTATTTCAGGATATCAGTCATCTTTCATTGCCTGAAGAAGTCAGCCTTTCTGACTTGCCAGGGCAAGGCACGCCTGAAGAACCCTATCTGATTGGGACGGCCGATGCGTTGAACGCCATGCACCTCGATCTGGAAGCAAGTTATCGTTTGACAGCTGATATCGATCTGTCCTCCACACTCATCTGGAATTATGGCCATGGATGGCTGCCCGTAGGAGGATTCAACAACGATTTTGATGGAACTTTCGACGGTGCAGGGCATGTCATCCGAAACCTCACCATCAACCGGCCGGAGTATTCAGGGACAGGGTTGTTCGGTTATACACGCACTGATGTCGAAATCCGTGACCTGAAACTGGAAGAAGTGCATATCCAGGGTGGTTCCCGGACAGGGGCACTGGCCGGAAATGTTTATGACAATATCATTGAAAACATCTCTGTGACCGGTATTATTACCGGTACAGGCAGCACTGGCGGAGTTGTTGGAAGTATCAACCGGGGGAAAATGCATAACACTCATGCAGTAGTTGATGTATATGGCCTGTATTCGGTAGGCGGTCTTATTGGCGCACATTTTGGAACCGATATCCGGCAAACCTACACGATGGGTAACCTCTACTGGAGTGGGGAAGATTCAGGTTCAAGCATGGGCTCACGATTCGGCGGTTTGTTTGGCCATTTCAACAGTGCAACGATCTGGAACAGTTATAGTAAAGTCAACATCCATGCACAAGATCAGCTTGGCGGGCTGATCGGTTATATGCAAACCGGCACGATCTGGTACACCTATAGTACCGGTTCAGTCAACGGAAATGATGAGCGTCTGGGCGGACTCATTGGTTATCGTTCATACGGGGATGTCCGTGAATCCTACTGGGACATTGAGGCATCAGGTCAGTCTGAAAGTGACGGTGGTTATGGACGAACTACCGAAGAGATGACATATCCCCGCGCCGAGGACACGTTTGGTGCATGGAATTTTCTCGATATCTGGAAAGAGGACAACAGCGAAATTCATGGAGGGTATCCCTATCTTCAGGTATATGCGCCGATATATTTTACAATAAATGCTACCGTGGGATCGGGCGGTGGTACGGCTGAAGGCAGCGGTGAATATGGTTACGGGGCACTGGTCACGCTGAAAGCCACCGCTTCTGAGGGATATGAATTTGTAAACTGGACCGAAGGAAGTGAAATTGTTTCCAAAAGTTATTCCTATACCTTCATTGCCAGCAACGATCACAATCTGGTTGCCAACTTTCAAATATTGCTGGATGCCGAAATGGAAGAGCAATTACCGATTTATGTCAATCTGAATCAGAACTATCCGAATCCATTCAATCCCGTCACAACTATCACATATTCACTACCCGAGGCAGCCGAAGTGCGTCTGGAAGTCTACAATCTAATGGGGCAGCGCGTTGCAGTACTGGTAAGTGGAATGCAACAAGCGGGGGTCCATTCGTCGGTATTTGATGCCGGTCATTTTGCCAGCGGGGTTTATCTGTATCATTTACAGGCCGGCGGAATTGTCAAAACCCGAAAAATGACGCTGGTCAAATAGTGTCAAATGGCAGTATGAACAAAAACAAACTTTTTATACCTGCTTCAGGAAAATTATGAGCTGCCGGAATACCGGTATAACAGCCTTGGTTAAATTGTTCTGCAGTACGGAATGATCCGTTTTGCAATATGGAAAATATCGGATGATGAACTGGGTACCACTGGATGAACCCGGCAATTACAAGTCAGTCGATGATGTCGATTTTTTTTATCTTGGGGTTTACTTACTACCAGAAATCTCATTAGCAACCAGACCCATTTTACTATGCCCTCTTTCGATATTGTAAACGAGTTAAATGCTCAGGAAGTTGATAATGCCGTAAATAATACCCTTAAAGAGATCAGTACACGATACGATTTCAGGGGACTGCATACCGAAGTTAATTTTTCGAAGAAAACCAACCGTATTGATCTTCTTGCCGCCGAAAACATGAAGATGAAAGCTGTTAAGGAGATGCTTTCAAGGAATTTTATCAAAAGAGGACTGGATCCGAAAGTTCTGGAGTTTGGTGAGGAAGAAGGGACCAGCTTAGGAATGGTGAAGCAGGGGGCTGTTATTAGAGAGGGAATCGATCGGGAGACGGCTAAGAAAATTGTCAAAGAGATCAAGAGCACGAAATTGAAGGTGCAGCCTGCGATTATGGACGATCAGGTTCGGGTGACCGGGAAAAAGATTGATGACCTTCAGGAAATAATCCAACTACTGAAGGATAACAAGTTTAGCGTACCGCTTCAGTTCATCAATATGAAGTAAGCGGGTCGACATCCGATCAGTTGGGAGTCTGAACAGGTGAGCAAGTGAGCCGAAAAACGGGATTCATCCGGTATTTGGTCCACTTAAACGGTTATTCAGCCACCAATTTGACTGAATAACCGTTAAGTATGCAAATTGTTAATGAACAACCTACAACGAATCGCCAAAATCAGTCGTGAATTTGGCTGTGAGCTTTTGAGGCCAATCACTTACCGGTTCAAGTCGTCCTGTGAAGAACCTGAGCACAGTTGGCTCATCCACAAATTTCAGTCCCCCTACCAGTTCACGATTAGCATACAGCCACTTGATTCTGTCGATCAGGAACATGGTTTGAGAGAGCGTGAAAACTCTTCTTGGGAAAGCCAGCCTCAGCAGCTCCATGTCAGCCAGGATATCCTTCCCATTCTCATCCCTTTCGCTTGAAATGGTTCCCCTTTCCATACCCCGGCATCCCGAAACGATGTAGAGAGCTGCTGTAAGAGCACCAGCTGGATATTCTTCTTGTGGAACATGAGGAAGAAAACCCATGGCATCAAGATGACAGCCAAGTGCACCGGCGGGAGTCACAACAGGAATACCGGCCTTGTCAAGCTTATCCACGGCATACTTGATAAAGGACGGTGACTGGTTAATCACAGTCTCATCGGTTGTTTCATAAAGGCCCACTGCCATTGCCTCTATCTCCCTTACCGACATTCCACCATAGGTAAGAAAACCCTCGTAAAGTGGGATAAGATCACGCAGTTTTAAATAAATTTCCTTGTCATTGGTACAAATGCCTCCTCCCCTGGTAGAAGTTACTTTACGGCTGGAAAAGTAAACCAGGTCGGCAATTTCGCACATTTCAAGAAGGATATCCTTGATTTCATGGTTTTTAAATTCTTCTTCCCTCTGTTTGATGAACAAGGCATTTTCCCCGATCAGGGAAGCATCGAGCACCACCATGATATTATGACGGTCGGCAATTTGCCTTACCTCACGCATGTTGGCAAGAGAGAAGGGCTGTCCTCCTATCAAATTTGTAGATGCCTCCAGCCGGACAAATGGAATCTGGCTGGCTCCATATTGAGCAATAAGGCTATTCAGCTTGTTAACATCAATATTCCCCTTGAAGGGGTGATTGCTTTTTATTTTTATACCTTCATCACCGTAAATCTCAAGAACTTTACCCCCATTTAGCTCCATATGAGCCTTGGTTGTGGTAAAATGGTAATTCGTGGGGATGATATCACCTTCCTTGATATACACTTTTGAAATGATATTCTCAGCCGCCCGGCCTTGATGTACCGGAAGAATATAATGCTTGCCAAAAACCTCTCTGAGTGCTGTTTCCATGCGATAATAACTCTGAGATCCGGAATAGGCATCATCGGCCCGCAGCATGGACGATACCTGGTTGTCGCTCATGGCATTAGTCCCCGAGTCGGTCAGCATGTCCAGGAAAATATCATCGGTGTTAAGAAGAAAGCTGTTGTAACCACCCTTTTTTATGGCTTCCAGTCGTTCTGCTATTGGTTTGAGATAAAGTTTCTGTACCATGCGAACCTTGTGGAGCTCCACCGGTATCTGCTCCCCATTGCTGAATCTGATTCCGCTATTACTGTTGTTTTGCATCTGTTTGTTTATTTTAAGGTCAATAGGAGCATCCATGGGTGTAACTATACGCCTACATACCATTATTTCGGCCATGGATGTATCTATAATCATACAGAACACCCATGGCGTAAACCTTACTCTAAAGTCAAGGCTATGACATTGGTGTTTCTGTGGCCACATGGAGTAACCACGCCTGTGATTACGCTCTGATTTGCAATAACCTGGTATGGGTGGCTTCTGCAAATAATTTCGTTACATAATGATATTACAATCCCCTTAAATGCTCAAATAATTCAAAAGCTAAAATAATTCAGATCACATCAAGAATGGAATGTGAATACCAGGAAATGTGAATTCGGCATATCAGGCTGATTATACAACTAACGGGACAAAAAATAGGGTAAATATTTAACTTTTCAAGGAAAAATATAAACTTCTTTTCCTCCCAGAGCATGAGTGTACTTCCTTACATTTATATGGGGTTGAGTAATTGGTATTGCCGGGAGGATATCCGGACCTCATTCCCAATTAGAATAACATATGTATGATGATACTCCGGCCGGTGATCAACTGTATGGCGGTCAGGGTCAGAACAAAGTATATGACGCGGCTGAACCAAATATCATTAAAACGTCGATTGAGCATAACGCCAAATTTCACACCTAAATAGGCCAGAGGTGCGAGAATCACAACAACGGTCAGGTTGTCCACCCGCAGCAAACCGAGTTGGCTATAAGGGATCAGTTTGATCAGATTA
>SLQC01000053.1 GCA_007131625.1 Balneolales bacterium
ATATTTACATCAATCCGGAAGATAATCTCGTCATTGCCATGCATGGAAAATGGCCCGAGCCAACCGGCAGGGATTACAGTGAGCATCGTCAGGCGTTCATCGAGGGACTCATTGAAACGGTGCGGAAATCCGGGAGTTTGTAGTCAGAGCACATGTAATGCAACAATTCATATAGCTCGAATAATTGGATGACATTTGTGTTACAGGTAAAACGACCAGCATTTGAGCGGTGCGTCGAGTATTTAAAAATTTGGACAATGACAGAGCCGCTTCCGTTTGATTTGCCATGGTATTCCAATGTAATCACTCATAATAAGTCCACATACGAAAGTATCTTAACCAGGGCCTGCTGATTTTCTCCATACGGATAGATAAATATAAATATATCAATATTTTATGTGAATATATTTTTGTTATTTTTGGAGGATAAGTGCATGAATAATGGTATTTTGCAAATAAAATCCGTGCATGGTGTAAATTAAGCGGTCCAAAATTTCGGTAATTGTTGTAATGGGTCGCAGAGCCGGCGCAACTCTTATTTGATTTTCTTTGGGTAGAAGATTAGTCAAAAATTGGCGATTATACTGTATGTGGATGAGGACAATCGTTTCCGGTTTTCCCTGTGGCAGGACGGATGGCAATCGGTCGGGTCCGGAGTCATACCGCAACCGGGACATTGGTATCATTTGGCGGTGACGGTGGACAATGGAGCCGCCCGTTTATACGTAAACGGCATTCTGGAAGATGAAGCCACGTTGGACTTATCCATTCCGGAGACCGTTGCTCCCCTGACTATGGAGGATTCTATGAATACACAATATAAGATGACTGGTTTAACCAATTGTACGATTCTGCTTGTCCTGATTCTCACCAACAGTACCACTGTCGGTCAGCCGACCCCTGCAGAACTGGCTGATCGCCTTGAACAGGTGACCATGGAGCGAATACAACAGATCGACCGGCTTCAAATCACAAACAGGTTTACCGCCGGCATGCTCGAAGGACAGGAAACGACTTCCATATTCGAAAAAGTCGAACGGGATGGCCGGTATGTTCTTGAACCTGTTGAGACCGACGATATGTACGAAACGGGTGAAATGGCAGGTCATGCCGAAGATTTATACAGCGAGATGATTCGCCATGCAAGTTCCATTGAACACGATTCCTATAATGGGTCTTCCGTTTACAGAATTTTTGTTGATGACATAGATTTTCTGAATCAAATAGGTGCCCCCGATGCTCTGCTTGATGACCAAATCGATGAAATTGATGATGAACCGGTACCTGAATCATTGACTTTCTTGCTTGACCGCGATGATCTGGTTATGCTTTTCGGATCCTATACATTCACTGGCCCGGACGGTGGTGAATTCAAGATGAACATCACTCTTTCCGAATATGAAAACTTTTCCGGTCTGCCAATACCGATGGTAACGGAGATAGAAGTCGAAGGAATCGGGCAAATGTTTACCGATGAGGATATAGCCGAAGCACGCGAAGCCATGCGCGAAATGGAAGCGCAGCTTGCAGAGATGCCCGAAGTACAGCGTAAAATGATTGAGGCACAAATCAGGCCTCAAATGGAACAATACGAAGCATTACTTGAAAGCGGAGAAATTGGCCATGCCCGCATCGAAGTGATTGACGTAGTTGTGAATTAGTGCCTGCAAGACAGGAGTTCCCGGCCGATTCTATGCAAATAATAGGCGGTTATCGCCAAGCCAATATAACGCGTAAAGTTCGGGTAATTACGATTTTATTGTTTACATTTTTTTAAACTTTCGACCATCAATGCCGGCTAGAAAGAGCTTACGGAATTGCGTTGACAGGATCCTGGCAGCGAATCACTCCGCCGTTACCGGCTACGTACAGGATATCGATGCCTTTATCGTACCACATATCCCGGATAACGGTAATGTCCGGACCGGTGTCAATGACCTCTTCATTCTCTCCGTGATCCCTGGAGGCATACATACGCGAGCTGGCTCCGGCGAAGACTGCCCACCGATAGAAGGGTGCGTGCGGAGCCCATAAAAACTACCTCCGGAAAACACCGTATGCATGGGCTCGCGAGACAGCCAATCCTCTCCTCTCCTGGTCGTGCGAGATATGGTTCCACTCGCTGCTCCGACATAGATAATGTCGGAATTCTCGGCGTCATAATCCAGCGAAAGAAAAGCGTTGGTATGCGGGAGCTTCACATTGGCGCGGCCATACAGTTCCCACGTTTTCCCTTCATCCTGTGACCGAGATATTCCCATTCACCGTTTGATTGCCTCAGGTCAAGCGCATACAGGCCGTCGTTGCCGGTTGCCGCATACAGATCGTTTCCATGCTGGTACAACCTGTAAACCCATTGTACGCCGATATCCAGGTTTTCCCACTCAAAACAGTTCGCACTTTGTATATTTAAATCATCGACGGTAGAAATCTCACGGATTTGTTGCGATGACCTGCGTTTAAAGCTTTAAACAGGATAAATAATGATGCTTTTACACGAGGTGTCGGAACGGATGAAGGCCAAGTGATAAGATGAAGGCCAAGTGATAAGATGAAGGCCAAGCGATAAACCGTCCAACTCTCTCTCCGTATGATGTTCTGTCTGTATGTGTTTTCCCCGTTTTTCATTCGTTTTCCTGGTAAGACAAAATCGAATGTAACCATAATACACCTTAACAGGTCTTGTCCGCAAAGTCAATATATCTTTATTTTTATTACACTTATATATAACATTTCATTGTTATATTTTCTTACTATTTGATTGCATGGCTCATACCGTAAAAGGAGACACATCCCACAACATCATTTATTATGCGGTATCCGGTGCCCCGACCTGACCAATACGGCATCAACCCGGTGATCCCTGCCATGAATCTTTAGTGAGTGTATTACCGATGTGTTATATTAGGCAACAGGAAATTTACTGTTGAAAATAAAATCTCAGTCCGTTTTCTTATACCAAAACAAAGAATTCTGTAACCGTATCCCTGATGATGATTGAAACCCAACCCGACATATCTCTGGCACAGTTTGCCGGAAAAATACGCAACGGCGAGGTCGTCGCATTTCCGACCGAGACGGTGTACGGACTGGGTGCCGATGTCTGGAATGCCGATGCGGTAGCCCGGATCTTCGAGCTCAAGGGTCGTCCGCCCGACAATCCCCTGATTGTACACGTGAGCTCCATTGAAATGGTGGAGACGGTGGTTTCCGATATTTCCGATGACGCAAGGCGGTTGATGGAGCGCTTCTGGCCCGGACCGCTGGCGATTATCTTTCCAAAGCGACCGGAGGTACTGGATATCGTTACAGCGGGATTGCCGACTGTGGCCGTCCGCATGCCGGATCATCCCATTCCGCTACGGCTTATATCGGAAGCGGGGCCGATCGCCGCGCCAAGCGCCAACACCTCAGGCCGGCCGAGTCCCACACGGGCGGAACACGTACGACAGGATTTCGGAGACGACGTGCCGGTTATCGACGGCGGATCGTGTCAGTACGGACTGGAATCGACGGTACTGGATCTTTCCATCATGCCGTACACCATTCTGCGGCCGGGTCGTATCACCCAGTCGGAGTTGGAACAAGTCCTGGAGCGGCCGGTACGGTTGGCGGTGCTCGATCCTGCCGGTCTCGCACAGTTAAAGAATGCTCCGCGGAGTCCGGGAATGAAATACACGCACTATGCGCCCAATGCACGGGTGCGATGGATGGTTGAGGAGGAGTGCTGCCCCCCTGGTCCGCCTCATCGCGATAAACCTGCGAATCATACCCTCTATTTACTGCACCGTGGACAAAATTCCGGAGATTCTCCGGTCCATCCACATAATGCGGGTGACTTAGGTCCGGGAGATCAGGTGATTGACTACAAAGGTGACTATACGGAGATGGCACGGGATCTGTATGACCGGTTTCGCATGGCAGACCTCAAGGGATTCAGGGAGATAGCGATCGAACCATTTTCCGGTCATGACGACGGGACAACGGCACTATTAAACCGGATCGAGAAAGCGATCGGGCAAGGTGGTTAAACATCCCGTAACCATCCATTTTCAACCCCTTCAATAAACCGTTAAATCGTTTATCCGGAAATCCAAAAACCGATTCTTAAAAGTAGAAGCCGACACCGCCCGTCAATGATCCGAAATACACCCCGCCGACATCGAGTGCACGATAGCGGAAAAACAAGCGACACTCAATATCAAAACCGGGATCAGATGAAATGATGTGTACCTAATACATCGGGTGCTCGGGTTTGTTCTGCAAAATACCCTCGATGCGGTCCATCACACTTTCATCCAGTATTTCGACATCGTCGACAGCCAGCAGGTTCTCTTCAAGCTGCGCGACTTTGCTCGCTCCGAGAATTACCGTACTGACATTGGGATTTTTAAGACACCAGGCAAGCGCCAGCCGCGCTGTCGTCATTCCGAGTTCTTCAGCCAGAACCGTCAGTTTTCGGGCTTTTTCGATGTTTTCCGGTTTCAAAAAGACATCCTTCAGCCACTCCAGATTTTTCTCTTTAAAACGGGCCTGATCTTTCGGGATACCGTCGTTGTACTTGCCGGTGAGAAGGCCGGAAGCCAGCGGTGACCAAATGGTAGTTCCGAGTCCGACCACATCATAGAGTTTGTGGTATTCTATTTCCACCCTTCTGCGATAGATCATACTGTATTGCGGCTGCTCCATGACCGGGACGACCAGATTGTGCTGTCGTGCGACGGCGTGGGCTTCCATGATCTCCTGGGCACTCCACTGTGAAGTCCCCCAGTATAAAACTTTGCCCTGCATGACCAGCTGATGCATCGCCCAGACGGTCTCCTCCATCGGGGTGTTTTTGTCGGGACGATGGCAAAAATAGAAATCGAGATAGTCCACCTGAAGCCGGCGCAGCGCGGCGTGACACGCCTCGAAAACGTGCTTTTTGCTGAGTCCAAACTGGTTGGGCAACTCGCCACCCCAAAACACCTTGCTGGATACCAGAAAAGTGGTGCGGTCCCAGCCCGATTTCTTCAGGATCTTGCCCATCACTTCCTCCGATTTTCCGAAATAGTAACCTTCTGCGTTGTCGAAGAAATTTATGCCGTTATCATAGGCGATGTGCATGAGTTTTTCGGCGGTGGCGTCGTCGATGAGCTTGCCGAAAGTGAGCCAGGAACCGAGAGAGAGGGCGCTGACTTTTACACCTGATTTTCCAAGTTTGCGGTAGATCATAGTAATAATATTAGGATGATGAATGTGGTTTTTGCTATAAAAAACATCAGGGACTTCTATACTGTGAAAGTGAAAAAATGACCCCTGTATAAAATAGCTGAATTATTCGGAATACCTCTGCCTGTCGGAAAGCTATTTTTTCTTCCTGGCATTATAGATGGGTTTACCCTGATCCATATAATCCTGCAGCACGCGGACAGCTTCGTCGCGCAGCACATCCCGAGTCACCGATATGCCGCGCTCTTCCAGAGCGGCGACCCAGTCGACCGGTTTTGGACCTTCATCGAACCCAATATCACGGGCATCCTGTTCGCGGGCCGCACAGGCCAGTCGCCGGACGCCCGACCACAGCGTTGCTCCGAGACACATCGCGCAGGGCTCTGCGCTGGTAAAAATCTCACAAAACGGCATTTTTTCGCCACCGAGGTCGTGGGTCTGGAGGATCTGCTGAGCAATGGCGCAGGCGATCATTTCGGCGTGTCCACCCGACCAGTGCGCCGGTATGACGATATTTACGCCGGGAGCGATCAGCCGGCCGGTATCACAATTGAAAATCGTCGCGCCGAAGGGTCCGCCGGTGTTGTGCCGCACATTTTCACGGGCGAGGGTGACGGCCAGGCGCATCTTCTCCTCGTCGTCACAAAAGACATGGCCGGGATCCGGAAGAACGGACGAAATCCAGTCGGGCAGGCGGAAGGTGAATTCAGAGGAGAAGATCTCATTAGAAACAGACATATTGATAACTATAGCTATTTAAAGTAAATCTCTGGTACTAAATCCGGGTAAAACTTATAGACCCCATTCCGTTTTCATCTGCTGCAAATCTACAACCAGGTCTTGTTCCATACTTTTTGTATAAATCCGATATATGTACTCTTAATTTTGCAGGCATAACAATGGTCAAGTCGCTTTGTCTTGCATGCCAACTGACGCCATCCGTAACCAACAAAAAGAACGTATCCTGGCGTTTCTGTACCACAAAGTCTTCAAGAGTCTTGCCCCGGAACCGACCTTTTACAGCACTCCCTTTCGATCCGGACACACCTGCATTTTCCAAATACAATGCAAAAGTTTATACAATCAACCGGAAATTCCATTCGGAGCACTTGTGAAAAAGATAGCCATTCGAAGAGTGCGATGCGAACACAAGATCGTTCCAATCTGTGAGATCCCCGTCTTCCAACCGATTTACTCATTGAACAGCAGCTCGGCGTCAAACTCCTGGACCAGGTGCCAGGTCAGCTTGCCGGCGTCGAAGACGATGTGAAAATACCGCTGCTCGGTGGAGCGGACCACAAAGTGGTAATGCATCACCTGCCCGACCCGCTCGGCGTGCGACTGCCGTACCTGCGCGATGCGGTGGGACTGTCCGTCCGGAAGCTGAAACCGCAGCGGTGTGATGCCGAATTTCACCTTCGGCGACCGGAAACCCGCAAAGATACTTAACACATTGATGGCCGGATACTTGTCCACGGTGAGTCCCATTAACAGGTGATTTTCAAGAGAAAGTTTTAGCGCCTTTTCGTACTGTTTGCCACTTATTAGTGCGTTTTTGCACCATTTTGTGCTTCAACACTTGCTTTGAGAACGCTATACACATAAATTACACATATAATTTTTCGCATCAAATTATGATTTCAAAAAATACGTCATACGACCTCGAGCAGGATGTCCACCGGATCACGCTCTACAGCAGCGTGGCCCGGGAGCATCAGCATGTGAGTCTCAAGCCGCGGCTTTATCTGCATATCGACATGAACTGCTTCTACGCGCAGGTCGAGCAGCGGGCGTACAACCTGTACGGCCTGC
>SLQC01000271.1 GCA_007131625.1 Balneolales bacterium
GCAAGATTATTTATCGGATCCGTGCATCCTGTGTCACTTCCTGAAACCCGTGCGGCGGCCGATTCAAAGTCCACGTTTCAAAATAGAATTGCCGCTCGCTTCCGATCCGCTTTCCATTGATACTGAAGTACCGGAACTCCGGTTTGACCATCTTCTGGTAGGAATGGAAAAGCTGCTCGTAGAGGTTGCGACGCGAGAAAAGATGCAGGTCAATACCGTGATGTGCTTTTTCAGATATCAGAACAAGGTGGTCGCGGTCGAGTAGGCGAGTCAGCGGCTTAAAGTGTTCACGGATCCCGATCTGTTCGTCCAAAACAAACTCATTTCGTGTGGATTCTTCAGAGGATCGTCCGCTGATCAGCATTTCATAAGGTTGCATCTCCCTGATTTCTTCGGTTAGATCTTCGAAGCGGGAGCCATCGGACCGATGCCAGCCGGCAGCGAGGGAGGTTTCCGGTATTACATCCTGTTTTCCTCCGGAAACTTCTGAAAAAGATTCAGAACGTGCATTCACCATATCGGCGAACACCCGATCCAGTGTCTTTACAATTTCAGGATACGCCGCCAGCACACTCAGTCCGAATCGCTCTTCCCGGATCCGGGTTCCGGTGAAGTAATACCGGTTGTAGGTTTGCTGCGGTTTCAGAAACGTCGCCAGCATTGCATCACGACCTTTTTCCAGGTTTCTTGGATCCTCATTGCCTGACAAATGCTCCAGTGTGATGTCATGTTCGAATATCAGTTTGAAAATGTCCATGTTCGAATATCAGTTTGAAAAAGTCCATGACCGAAAAAATATCCCTGTCCGAATAATAAAAAAAGCCCCGGAAACATGTACCGGGGCTTTGAAATAAATGACAGGCGGGCGATGGCCAACCAACCTGTCGAAGTTTGGAGCTTTCCAACAAGTATCAGATCGCAGTGGCGATGACCAATGCAACGATCGAGATAAGCTTTATCAGAATATTCAGCGACGGGCCGGAGGTATCCTTAAGAGGGTCACCAACGGTGTCACCTGTTACGGCTGCTTTGTGGGCGTCAGAGCCTTTGCTGTAAACGGTACCATCAATTTCAATGTCGGCTTCGATCATCTTTTTGGCATTATCCCATGCACCACCGGCATTTGCCTGGAAAAGAGCCATTAGTACACCGGAAACGGTTACGCCGGCCAGAAGTCCACCGAGAGCTTCGGGTCCGAAAATAAATCCGACCAGAACGGGAACGGCAATGGCCATCAACCCGGGAAACACCATCTCCTTCAGAGCGGCTTTGGTGGATATTTCAACGCATTTACCGTATTCAGCGGCTGTTTCAGCATTGGCGAACGTTGTTTTGTCTTCCTGTGACCACTCACTCTGGTCTTTCCCTTCATTTCTCCGCATTACTTCCAGGGCGGCTTTCAGAGCGGGAATATCATTGAACTGACGGCGAACTTCCTGAATCATGGACATTGCGGCACGGCCTACAGCTCCCATGGAGAGGGCGGAGAAGACAAATGCGAGCATACCTCCAACAAACAGTCCTGCCATTACTCCGGCCCGAGATATATCAATGACCTGGATGCCTGCCGATGTCATATAGGCACCGAAAAGGGCGAGAGCCGTAAGGGCAGCCGATCCGATGGCAAAGCCTTTACCGATAGCGGCTGTGGTGTTACCAACAGCATCGAGCTGGTCGGTTTTGGCCCGAACTTCCGGTGGCAATTCCGACATTTCCGCGATGCCACCGGCATTGTCTGCGATCGGGCCATAGGCATCAACAGCAAGCTGGATACCCAGCGTAGAGAGCATGCCGACGGCAGCGATTGCGATACCGTATAGGCCGGCAAACTCAAATGCGGCCATGATAGAAACTGCGATTATCAGAATCGGAAAAGCGGTTGAAACCAAACCGACTCCGAGTCCGGCGATAATATTGGTGGCCGGACCGGTAATGGACTGGCGTGCAATATTGATCACAGGCCTTTTTCCAACGCCGGTGTAGTATTCGGTAATAAAACCGATCAGCAGCCCGGCAATGAGTCCGATGATAGAGGCAAAAAATACGCCGTTCGCGGTAATCGTTCGCTCTACGTCATAAAGAACATCGGTGTAGGTCCAACTGGAAGGCAGTATCCAGTTAATGATGAAGAAGAATGAAACAATCAGCAGTCCGGCTGCTACAATTTCTCCGGTATTTAGAGCCGTCTGAGGGTTTCCGCCCTCTTTAACCCGGACGAAAAAGGTTCCGATTATGGAAATGATGATGCCTGACCCGGCCATTACAAGCGGAAGTATGACACCACTCATATTGCCGAAGGCTGACTCATCGACAAATGTTTGGGACGACATGAATATCACACCAAGCACCATGGCGGCGATAATAGATCCGACAAAAGACTCAAAAAGATCTGCACCCATACCGGCAACATCACCCACATTATCACCGACATTATCAGCGATTGTAGCCGGGTTGAGATGGTGATCTTCCGGGATACCGGCTTCGACTTTACCGACAAGGTCTGCGCCTACGTCAGCGGCTTTGGTATAAATTCCACCGCCCACACGTGCAAAAAGCGCGATTGATGAAGCGCCGAACGAAAACCCGGTAATTATAGTAATAATCTGGGCAAGAACCGTTTGCATATTTGCATCGGTTTCATGTGCAGGAATAAAACCGAAAACACTGGTGTACAACCAGAAAAGCAGACTTAACCCGAGAACACCAAGACCGACAACACCCATACCCATGACCGATCCGCCTGAGAATGCGACAGAAAGGGCTTGGTTAAGGCTTGTTCGGGCGGCGTGAGCTGTCCGCACATTGGCTTTGGTGGCCACTTTCATCCCGATAAATCCGGCCAGGCCAGAGCAAAGAGCACCTACGATGAACGAAAAGGCGATGAGTACGGAGGAGCCTTCGGTAACTGCGCCCTGAATTCCTAACAGTATTGCGATAAGAAAAACAAAAACAGCAAGGACACGGTATTCGGCTTTGAGGAAAGCCATGGCGCCGTCGTAAATATGGCCGGAGATGCGGATCATTTTTTCCGTACCGGCATCTTGCTTGTTCACCCATTGGGACTTAAAATAAGTGAAAAGCAGTGCAATAATACCTGCAATTGGAATAAGATAAATTATGGTATACATATTGTTTAATATTTTGGTGAATCGGTAATGTTACGAGATAGTTATGAAAAAGCTGATCAGTTGAATACATTCATGGCCTGAACGATCCCTTCCCTGATAAAGAGAAGCGAGGCGTCATGAGCCTTATTCAGCCCCATATCGACGACATCCACCTCATCATCATCGAATGGAGACAAGACATAGCTGGACTGCTGACCACGCTGAAAGTCGTTTCCAATCCCAAACCGTAGCCGGGGGAAGTTACTGGTATTCAGATGGTCGATAATACTTTGGACGCCGTTATGACCTCCGGCACTTCCTTCCTTGCGCAGCCGTATGTTCCCGGCCTGCAGGTTGATATCATCATAACAAACCAAAATGTCACTGGGAAGATAATGAAATATTTGGCAAGCTTTCAAAACAGCTTTGCCGCTATTGTTCATAAAGGTGGTGGGCTTGATGAGAACAGTTTTGATACCTTTAAACCGGCCGACACCCATGATAAAGGGGTGGTCTGTCTCTTCGAGCCCTGCAGAGAGTGTATCTGCAAGGCGGTCCACTATCGTGAAACCGATATTGTGGCGTGTATCCTGATACTTCTCCCCGACATTGCCAAGACCCACGATAAGCGGCATGATAACGGTTTTTAGCTTCCGGCTTTGTCTTCGCTTGCGCCTTTGTCCTTGTCTTTCCCTTTACCTTCGGAATCGCCTTCAGCTCCTTCTGCCACTTCAGCTCCTTCCTCGCCTTCTTCTACCTCTTCACCTTCTTCATCAAGACCGAGAAGTTCATCAAGACCACCTTTAGGCGGACGAATAACGGCGATGGTCCGGAAAGAGTCACGCAACGCTTCCACTCCCTCAATATCAATAGCACCTACATCCAGTGTATCGCCGATATTGAGGTGGGAAATATCGAGCACGATTTCAGCCGGTATGTTTTTCGGCATGCACTGAGCATAAAGCCAGCGTAGCGGTTGGTACAGGCGGCCGCCTTCCGTAACACCCTGCGGGGTTCCGACAAGTCGGATCGGGATGGTTATAGTGACCGGTAATTTGTCATCCATGACGAAAAGATCGGCATGCAGCGGACGATCTGTTACCGGATGATATTCCACTGATTGAATGAGCGTGTTGTACTCTTTGCCCTCGTAAACCAGCTTGATAATGCTCTTTTTGTTGGACTTAAGCACTTTCTCAAGCTCGAGTTCGGGTATTGTGACATGAAGATTTTTCTTCACTTTTGGCCCGTAGGCAACGGTCGGTACCGTCAAATCATCACGCATTTGTTTTAATGCGCTTTTGCTTTTTGGGCGTTCGCTTGCTTCTACGGTAATTACTGTTGGTTTTTCCATGATATCAGAAAACACTTAAGGGTTAATCATCAAATAATGTACTAATCGAATCGTTGGTGTATATACGACGAATGGACTCGGCAAACAGGCCTGCAACACTCAGAATATTGATTTTGTCCGACGGTTTTTTCAAAGGTACCGTATCCGTAACAAGAAATTTATCGATCGGAGAGTCCTCAATGCGCTGATATGCCGGACCCGACAGTATCGGGTGTGTACTGGAAGCAATGATTTTCTTTGCTCCGCGCTCCTTCAAAGCGGTGGCGGCATTGGTCATCGTTCCTGCGGTGTCGATCATATCATCTACCATCAGGACGTTTTTTCCATCTACTTCACCGATGATGTTCATGACTTCAGCGATGTTTTGAATCGGACGTCTTTTATCCACAAAAGCCAGGCCAGCATGCAGCATTTTGGAGTAGGATCGGGCCATTTTCAGACTCCCGACATCCGGGGCTACAACGACCAGGTTATCGATGTGTTTTTTTCGAAAATATTCAACAAAGATGGAACTGGCATACAGATGATCCAGTGGGATATCAAAAAATCCTTGTATCTGTGGTGCATGCAAGTCCATGGTCAGAACTCTGTCGGCACCGGCTTCCGACAATAAATTGGCAAATAGCTTGGATGCTATAGAGACGCGAGGCTGGTCTTTGCGGTCCTGGCGTGCATAACCGAAGTAGGGAATAACCGCTGTTACCCGGTCGGCTGATGCCCGTTTTGCCGCATCAATCAACAACAGCAGCTCAATGATATTGTCACCGGGCGGGGGGGTCGACTGAACAATGAAGACATCGGCACCACGAATACTCTGCTGGTACTTGACATAAAGTTCACCGTCGGAAAAGGATTTAATCGTTACCGCACCAAGCCTGGTTCCGTATTTTTCAGCAATTGCACGGGCAAGTGCCAGGTTACTCCTTCCGGCAAATATGGCTAGTGGCTTGTCCAAGACGAGTATGCGTCAGTTTTAGGCGGTGAATACTAAAAAAGGATGGAACCGGGAAGGTCATCCTTTTATTATTGTATGTCTATAACCGGAAAATTAACGTTGCCCGGGGAGGATTCGAACCCCCACTGACTGGACCAAAACCAGCTGTCCTACCCTTAGACGACCGGGCAATTTTACCTGTTTGTCGACAGACTCCAAATTTAGGTAATGTTAACAATCAAGTCAAGCGCGAGCAATATACTTCATTATTTCGCACTCACCACACCGTTTGACAGTGCAAAAATATTTAAATTGGTGTAATGTTGCCAGTTTGAATTGGTACTTCCCGGAAGGAAATTCACTTTGTTTGAATATCTGCCGGGCGTGGCGGGGCAAAGCGATGTGTTGTCGTTTCCAATATTTTCGGGTCGATTCACACAAACTTTTTTTATGAATCCACCGGCCTAAAAGGTAGCAAGAAGGTAGCACTATGTTGTGGAAAATAACCTCTTTTCTGTTTATGCCGAGTGGTGGTGCATAATGCATTTTGCAGGTTTTATCCCAAATGGCATCGACCGGATGTTCCAACCATTTCTGTACAGGGAGTTGTTGCAGGCGGTGAAACAGTTCGGCGGCCTGGTGAATTCTTGTTGCCGGTTGATTAGCCGGACGGGACGCGCTGAAATCCCAGTCGGCTTGCTTGAGCATTACGGACTCCGCAAGTGCCTCATTGCCAGCCTCTTTGCCAACCTCTTTGCCAGCCGCAATGTCTGCATGATTCATGCCATCCCTATTCCCTGCAAGGTCTGCACCGCCGGTATCACCAGTCCTGATGAAATTATTTTTGTCGATATCATCTGCTGCATGGTAGAGTCCTGATAACCGCATCAGTCGAAGTTGAATGTATGTTACCGACCGTTCATCCCTGCCGGGTATTTCCTCGTTATTTCGGAACCCGACACGAAATGTTGCAGATCGATCAGTGGATAGCCCGGGTGGCATTGCCCGATGGAGTTCACTAAATAGCAGATCCGCTAGTTTCAGCATGGCATCCTGATTTTTGTGATATCCGAGTCCCTGGAAGACACCCCGGATCAACATTCTCTGCCAGGCCTGTTTCAAAGGCTGCCAGGATGCGTATAGTGCAATCATCCGGTTGAGCCGGTAATTAAAATAAGCTTTGTCCCAGCCTTCGGTTATGTGGTCAAAACCCGGACGCGGGATCTCGCCAATGATGCCGGAGCAGGGCAGGTCGACCGGGCGATGGTACGCTCTCCACAAACGCGAGAGGGATGCCGGCAGCGCTGAACGAATTTCAAGGGTGGGGACTCGGTGTCCGTCAGATGCCATTACCTCACACCGGTTCAGATCGTCATGGATGACAACATGCAGCATTACGCGTTCGTATCGCGAATCGCGATGATGGCCATGGTGCGTCCACTCCGATGCCTTTTTGTGCAACTCTACGTCACCGTAGAACAGTATTTCACCGAAACGAATTTTGGCAAAACGGTAATCCGGTCCGTCTCCGCTGTTGCAATAGCCGGGATGTATCACTTGAATTCGCTCCCCGGAGGTGGTTTGCAGCTGATTACCCCTGAAATGCAGATTCTCCCA
>SLQC01000385.1 GCA_007131625.1 Balneolales bacterium
CTGAACCTGAAAAAGTTTCCATTTTTGCCGGAAAAAATACTCAAGGGGGAAACACACAGCGAACCATTGAGCAGCAGTCTGTTCAGCGGCAAGGTGTTGGGGGATATTGACCGTCGCCGGAAGATGTTTCTGGATATGGTTCGGGAGTACCGCAGCGACTCCGTACATGAATGGTTTCAGCTCTGGCCACGGACCATGGGTTACTCGAATCCGAATATTGATGTAAACCGTCGGCTCTTCCGGTCCTATGAACCTTATACATCCAGCGAGGTTGTCAAACTGGCCGCTTCGGTTCCCGCAACCTGGAAGATCAACCGAAAACTGTTTCACAAGGCATTTCGGAAATACCACAAACCTTCAAAATGGATTCCTCATTCCTCGGGATATTATCCCTACTTCCCATGGTGGTTTAATACGCCGTTTCAATTCCTGTACTGGTTTCTGAAAAAAACCAGAAGAAGACTCACTAAAAAAGGCAACTTTGAGGGACCGTGGAACGACTGGGTTTCGCTCAAGAAAACGGATACGTGGAATGCCATGGTGGCAGATTGTATGAGTGAGGATTTTTTGCAGTCCCTTCCTGCAGTTCAGGATCCGGCAAATCGAGATGAGATAGGCAAGGAGGAGCTTAGAAACAACAGAATGGTCAATCTCTTTCAGGTCCGGTATTTTCTCCGGAAGAAGGAGTTCTATTCACATGAAGCATGATTGCATGTAAATTCGTCACATCGGTAGAACAAGTCTGGTTTTAAAATGTATCGCACTGTATCGGTTTTATTTTTCATATGTCTCGGTTCCTTGTCATTTCATGCTGCATGGGCAGCCGGTAACCTTCCATTCCATACTTATAATCATCATGTAAGCGGTGTAATCTATCAGCCAAATGGTGAACCGGCGGGTTTCATTACGGTTGAGCTTGGTACTGCTTATCAGAATCCTACCGGAAGTACATCCCCTCAAAATCGTATACGACCTTTACCTGGGTGGTCTGGATTTCCTCGATTAACCGCTTATATGGGGACTCGAATTTCCAGTTGGAAAATTACTTTAAACATAAGGGAATATGTTCTGGGTTGAGTTTATTGGTGCATCAGGTGTTGGCAAGTCATATTTATACAAAAAACTCAAAGAGACCAGAACCTCTGCGGATGACTGGTTAACTCCAGATGAAGGTTTAAAAATCATCATTAATAAAGAAAACCTGCTTCGTCAGCATCGCTTGCGCAAGAGGATATATTATGCAATTAAAAAACTTCTGATTCGAAAAAACAATGATTTCGAAATCATCCCCACATCCTATATAAAAAAAGCATTTGATACCCATGGGTGGAAGTTTAACTTTTTATCTGAAATAAAGATCAGGAACTATGCGGAGACCAGCTATTTAGAGCCAAGGAAAAAACTAAGTAATATCAGCTGGTATTATCAGAAGAGACTGTTGCCGTTTATTGTTCTTTATGCCGCTAACATTAACAAGACGTTTCTTTTTGAGGATGGCATTTTGCATACGAATTTGGGGATTTCAAATTTGGATGAATACCTCAACACAATTGATTCAAAGGAACAGGTTATTTACCCCAATGCCATAGTGCATGCCAAGGCAAATCCGGAAGTGATTTTTGAAAGAGTTAAAAAACGTAATAAGACAAAGCAAGGCACTATTGCACAAAGGGATCTTAGTGACATACAGATAAGAGAAGACATAAGAAACAGAATGGAAAAAGATGTATCTACTTTCAAAAATATGAGTAAAAAAGTTTCCAGAATTCTGGAAATTGATACGACCGACAGCTTGGTGAAAAACTGTAAGTATATTAACTCTTTTATTAATGTTTTGAACAGTAGCAAGGTTTCAGAATTAGATTAGGAATTTTTTCATTTGAAATTATAGAATGTAATTTGCAGATCTAACTAAATCAGGTATAAATAAAGTTTTGCATTTTCGATCTCTTGCTGATTTGAATCGGGCGATTGTGGACAACCTTCACAAGGTTCCTGCTTATTCAGACCTCATTATCGGTTCCGCTGTTTTCATGAGACCGGGATATGAAGACAAGGTCGACTTTTATTTTGAGTTGTGCCCTGTACCGAGAATATTTGAATGGAACATATGCCTGGTCACTAACCTCCTGGAAAAATATCGTCCCCAAACGGAAAAATGGCTGTAAAAGCATGGCTATGCTGGTATCCATTGTAATCCCACTCTATAATAGAGAAAGTTTCATCAAAGAAACCGTTGATTCCATCATGAATCAATCGCACAGGCAGTTTGAATGCATTATTATTGATGATCATTCCACGGATAACTCTCTCCCGGTTGCAAAAAAATCCACCGGGAATGATGACAGATTCATCGTCAGGAAAAGATCTTCGGACGTCAAAGGGGCATCGGCTTGCCGCAACGAGGGTATGAACATGGCCTCCGGTGATTTTCTCATGTTCCTGGATTCTGACGATCTGCTCACTGAAAAGTGCCTCGAAGAACGGGTCGCACTGTTTCAGAAAAGTCTGAAAATGGACTTTATCGTTACGCAAACTGGTATTTTCAAGAACGACAGGAACCATGTCACGCACTACTGGAATGACCTGAGCGGCACAGATGATATCGTCAATTTTCTTCAGGGAAACGGCTGGCAAACCTCCAGCACGTTTTTCAGAACCGGGTTTGTCAGACAGTTCCGATATGATGATGAGGCATTTTCCTGGCAGGATATAGATTTTCATCTTCGCGTGCTGCTTAAGGAGCCGGATTATGTGAAAATCAGGGACAATGAACCGCATGTGCTTATCCGCCGGGCCGACAGCCGGACCGGCATGAAGGCTACCAACAAGGAAAGCTACTTCAAGAGTGTTGAGATGCGCTTTCAGCTGATGGAGAAAATTACGTCAGAAATGACCCCGGAACAGAAAAAAAAGTATGAAGTTCATGTACGGATGTTCTATCTGTACTATCTGGAAAATTTTGCGATAACCAATGATTCGTTGGCGCAACTGAATGAACTGGAAGGCCTGTACCAGGCATCATATGCCTACAAAATTTCACCGTTGCTTTCCAGGATATTCCGATACTATCTTGGCAGAAACAACAATACCTTCATCAAGGTATTCAGAAGGGGAATGCGCCTGGTGGTGCCATTGAAACCTTTGAAATCCCGTGCGCTTCCAGTGAGAAATTAACGTGACACGTGTAACTGAAATCAAAAATGAAATATGCTATGAATAACCGTATTGCAGCATTGATGATCGGACGCGGTGGCAGTAGCCTGAAAGACAAAAACATCCTGCCGGTTCACGGCTATCCACTTCTTCAGTGGGCAGCAGCAGCAGCGCACCGAAGCAGCTATATTGGAAGGTTTTATATCAGCAGCGATTGTGACAGGATACTGTCCGCAGCAAAAGCCGCCGGGTACACACCCATACGCAGGCCTGAAGCGCTTTCTACAGCCACCGCACAAAGCTGTGATGTGGTCAGACATGGCCTGTCCATAATAGAAGAAGATGGATCGGTTGATGTCATCGTATTGCAGCATGCCAACGTGGGAATCATATCGGAACAGATCATTGACGACTGCATAGATGAACTGATGGCAGACGAGTCGCTGAGTGCCGTGGTACCCTGCCATGAAAATAATGAATACCACCCCTACAGAGCAAAATCCTTGAGCGGAGAATCTCTGCTGGAACCCTTCGTACAGATTGACGGAAATGTATCTGCAAACAGACAGGATCTTCCACCTGCATACTTTTTCGACCACTCGATCTGGGTGCTGAGGGCTTCCACTATCAATGCGCCGGGAGGACAGCCTCCCTGGCAGTGCATGGGAAACCGGATCAAGCCCTACCTCACCGAAGGCTGCCTGGATGTGCATTCGCCGGAGGACATTGAAAAAACCGAAAAATGGATCACGGAACATGGCATTCCCCAACCCGATTTCCGCAAATAGTTCCATTTCCATGTTCCGGGTCGGGCGCCCATGCCAGAGCATGGAACGTCACAGATCGCAAAACGGCATCAGCAACTTTTTTAGCATGGATGGGATAAGCGGATTCAGGAATGGCATTGAGCCGGCAGTGTTTTCCCGTTCATGTGCTCAAAATCAAAAAAATATTACATGAATAAATCGAAATTCTGCAATGACATCGTGCACCTGATCAAAAGCTCCCTGCCGGAAGTTCTTGATTTAAGAGACCGGATAACGAAAAAGGAGGATGACAGCTATGTGAGTGAAGGCGATCTGCTGGTTCAGGAGATCGTATTCAAGTACATAAAAGAGAACCTGCCGGAACATGAACTCATATCGGAGGAGCTGGCAGGAAATGATCAGCAAGCATGGAATGATGACGGCTCGTATGTGATTCTCGATCCGATAGACGGAACCGAAAATTTCATATCGGGTCTGAAGGAGTGGGGTGTGGGCTTATCCATTTATACAAACGGCAGGCATCAGGAATCCTGTATTTATCTGCCCGAACTCGATGAAGTTCAAATCAGTGGAATGCCAATGCGAACGTACACGTCCCGCATCCGGGGGCTTTCGTCATCACTGAAAAAAGAAGACCTGCTGCAGCTGTCTGAAGGCTTCGAATACCGCATTATCGGTTGCTCAATGTACAACATGCTCTTAGCCGTCCGCGGTTCCTACGACAGATTTGAAAATGTAAAGGGGGTGCACTGCTGGGATGTTCTGCCGGGACTCAACCTGGCGTTGGAGCACGGCTGCCGGGCACATGTGGATGGCAATCCATACAGGGGTGAACTGCTCTTACCGGTCAAAAAATACAAGATTAAAATCCAACGTGGAGGATAGTCATGCATAAGGAACTGATAAAGGCAATTGGCGATAAGACCGACCGTGATATCGCCGTTATCGGCAAAGGTCCGAGCATTGACTCGGTTGATCTGTCACTGCTGGAAAATTGTATTGTCATCAATACCAATGACTCAGAGTTGATCCATCCGGGCGATATTGCCGTGTTCCATCACGGCTGGGTTCTGGATATCTTCGATGCGGCACCCCCGAAGTGCAATCTCTACATATCGGACAAGGTCCTGCCACCCGGAACCAATCAGATACAGGCCGAGTACATTCCCTACACCCCCGATTCCGCAGGGTTTCTGTTGGACCGCTTCTTCTCCGACACCCTCTACATCGAACACGCCATGATCATTACCGCACTGCGTGTCGCCAACGAATTGGCCAGAGGGCTCGGTAAAACAAAGAATGTTTATCTGCTTGGCTTTGATTTCACTACCGCAGGCGGATTCACCAGGCAGATCCCGGGTGCCGCACAGCATGACGATCCGGAGTACCAGGAACGCATTATCAAAAGTCAGGAGCAGCTTCTGGACATGCTCATGGGTGTTAAGGAGCAGCTTTCGGTCAACATATTTCATGTGGGAAACAAACCCTACAGCGTCTATTCGGTTGAAGCGTTTAACAAGGTGTTTTCAACCCGGGTCGATGGCATTACAGTCAGGGAACCGGCTGCCAAAAAAGAAGATAAGAAGCCATCCAAAGTCAAGATCGTAGCCGAGCTGACGACAAACCATTTTGGCGACATGGACCGGCTCAAGTCAATGATCGTGGCGGCAAAAAATGCCGGTGCAGACTATGTAAAGCTGCAGAAGCGGGACGTTGAAAGCTTTTATACCGAAGACAAACTCAAAGCGTACTATAAATCACCATTCGGCAAGACCTTCCGTGATTACCGGCATGGCATTGAGCTCAACCAGGAGCAGTTCGAATTTGTGGACTCGCTGTGTAAACGGCTTGGAATCGGCTGGTTTGTCTCTATCCTGGACAAACCGTCCTTTGAATTCATCAAGCAGTTTGATCCTGAGCTCATCAAACTGCCATCCACCATCTCCGAGCACAAAGAGTTCCTGGGCCTTGTTGCCAATGATTTCAAGAAGGATTTCGTTGTCTCAACCGGCTATACGGATGTCAGCTATGAGAAATTCGTGCTTGATACCTTCAAAAACATCAGGAAGATTTACCTTTTGCAGTGTACCTCATCCTACCCTACCAAAAATGAAGAAGCACAAATCGGGGTGGTCCGGCATTATTACAATCTGTCCAGGAAGCACAAAAACATCATCCCCGGTTATTCAAGTCATGATATAGGCAGCCGGTGTTGCATGATGGCCATTGCGGCCGGAGCCTTAATGATTGAAAAGCACGTGAAGTTTGGTGACGTAAGCTGGTCGCACTTCGACGAGGTGGCCGTGGATCTGGTCAACGGTGATTTTGACCGGTTTGTCGCCGATCTCAGAGATGCGGAGGCCATTCTGGGTGATGAGGTCAAGCAGATCCACAGTACCGAGCATCACAAATACTGGCTCAGCGACATGGAAAAAACTGCTGTCGGGCCGAAGGCATAATCCGGCCGTAACGCCGGTACAGGCTGAAGCCTGATTCAGACTAATCCACAATAAAAGTTCAAAGATGCAGCCCAGAGATCGTGGCCTGATGCGCTCATTTGCTCGCAAAAGCTTCATCAAGTTGCAGCAGATGCCGTATTATCATCATTTCAGGGACCGGTTCAACCGGATACGGTACGGGCAGGATGCACCGGTCTATGCCGAACGGCTCTGGGTCGATCCGGAAGAGGTCGTTGCCATTAACTACGAGAAAGTGATGCAACATCTTGGCTGGGGGGGCGTCTCCTCGGGAATGGTAATCAGAACGTGGCCTTTCCGGAACGGTGATTACCAGCCGGTGCTGGAGCTCCCCAAAGTGATGCATTGCATAAAGCGTTACAGGGATGGTTTGAGCTGGGAGGATGCCGGTGCAATCGAATATTACAAGTCCATCAGGAACAAAAAAAGCGGCAAACCCAAGTTCACAGAAGAAGAGATCTTTCGCCGGCATGAACGATTTGACAGCATCTATAAGGAAATACGTAAAGAAGGACGCTTCAAAACAATGGAAGAAGTCCGTCCTGGCAGTTTTCGGGAGGAGGGAGGGGTGCTGATCCATTTTGGCCCGGCCGGTGAGCCGCTATTCTCGGAAACGGGCAGCCACCGGCTGGCCATGGCCCTGCTTCTTAAAATCCCGCGCATCCCGGTTCAGATTGGAGTCGTTCACACCGGCGCGCTTGTCCGGATTTCAGAATTACGAATAAACAGTACAACAACATGAACACCAGGTATTGTCTGGTGCTGGGTTCAAAACCCGGCGCCCCGCTCCCTGACATCCGGCCGGAACACATCATTACGGCCAACGGTGCCGCTGAGCTGGCCCACCGGTATAAAGACCACAAGTCCGGATTCACCGCCGTGGTATCCTCCCTGCAGTACAAGAACAGTACGGTCCACAGCAAGATTATTGCCTCTCGTCCCGACCAGATCGTAATCAGAGGGCACAAACAACCCAGACAGATGGAACCGGTCAACCATATTTCTGTTACCTATATGGACGGACAGAGGCAGTTCCGCCTGGATCGCAGCTATTTCGGGATATTTGCCCTCAGGGCGTTCCTACTGCGACCGGGGCTAAGCAAGGCAAAGTCAATCGTCCGTCATCTGCAGGGCCGTGACTATATTTTCGGCAGTTCCACCGGGTTGTGGTCCGTGCTCTATGCCCTGGACCGATTCCCGGATCTCCGGGTCGTTGTTACCGGTGTTGGACTTCAAGGTGGTGGGCACTTCTATGGAAAGGACGAATTTCGAAGTGAAGACGGCATTAAGGATTATCTTGTTGCCCGTCATCTCAATCGGGAAATGCGTTCTCGTTTGCTGACTACGGACGAAAACTTTTCAAAACGGACAGGAGCGGCATTGTGGGACGGTGAGATATTGTCGCAGACTTACACCTGATACTTCAAAAAAAGAAACAGGAAGCAAGCCAATGCCGGTGCGTCGGCAAGTAATTACAAAATAATGAACTCATGAATACAGACAGACAGATGAATGTCGCCGTTATATTTGCAGGAGGGATCGGATCAAGAATGAATGCCAGGGAGCGACCCAAACAGTTCCTGGAGCTGCATGGCAAGGCCATCATCATCCACACCATAGAACTGTTTGACAACCATCCCGATATAGACAAAATCGTGGTCGTCTGTGTCAGGGACTGGATCGACTATCTGAAAGAACTGCTGGTGAAATTCAATATCAGGAAAGTGGTGGAAATTGTTCCCGGCGGGGAGACGGGACAGCTTTCCATCTTTAACGGACTGGAAGCCGCCGCACGACACTTACCTGACGATTCAGTAGTGCTGATCCATGACGGAGTACGTCCGCTCATCACTCCGCAGACCATCACGGACAACATCACGCTGGTCAAAAAGAACGGGAGTGCCATAACTACCGCGCCCACTGTTGAGACCTTTGTGGTTGTGGACGGGGAGATGTCCGTGACCTCCATACCGGAGAGAAACTCATCCAAACTGGCCAAAGCCCCGCAGAGTTTCATTCTTTCGGATATTTTGGGGGTGCATCGCCAGGCCAGGAAAGACGGGGTGCGCAACGCCATTGATTCCTGCACCCTGATGAATATGTACAACAAAAAGCTGTCGCTGGTTGAAGGTCCCATTGAAAACATAAAGATCACAACCAAGACCGATTACTTCATCTACCGTGCCATTTTCGAGTCACGGGAAAACAGCCAGATCCTGTAAATGACTGAAAAGCAATTAATTTGGGATGATCCGGTAATTCGCGAGGAACGGAACGAACTGTTCCGGCGCCGGCTTCCATGGGAAGAACTGATAGACCGCCGCATACTTGTCACCGGCGCCACCGGCATGCTGGCCTCCTTCCTGGCCGGAATGCTCATCTACCTGAACAAAGAGCATGGATACGGCATGCGACTGGTACTACTGGCACGAAGCAGGGAGAAGCTGGTGAACCGTTTTGGCAATGAATCGGAAGAAGTCCGTTTTTTGGTGCAGGATGTTTGCGACCGGATCGTAACGGCCGGAGAACTGGATTTTATCATTCATGCCGCCGGCGCTGCCAATCCACAAAGCATCGTCAGCGATCCGGTGGGCATAGTCAGGGCAAACACCCTGGGGACGATGAATGTGCTGGAATTGGCGCGGAAGTCAGGTATGCCCGCTGTGCTGTTCACATCCACAAGGGAAGTATACGGAATGGTGGAGGGCCGGGAGCGGATCAGCGAAAATGACATGGGGATTACGGATCCGCTGGACAGCCGGTCCTGCTACCCGGAAAGCAAGCGACTGGCCGAAACCATGCTTGCAAGCTATGCCCTGCAGTATGGCGTCCCATTCAATACGTTGCGAATAGCCCATGTGTACGGCCCGGGCATGCAGATACACAATGATAACAGGGTGATGGCGGATTTCCTCAGAGATGCGGTTGAGAAGCGGGATATCACGCTGAACAGTGACGGGTCGGCCATACGATCATTTTGTTACATCACGGATGCCGCCGATGCGATATTCCGGGTGATGACCGGCGGGGCTAACGGCGAGGCCTACAACATCGCCAACGAAAACGAGCCGGTTTCTGTCCGCGAACTGGCTCACACTATCCAGGATCTGGCCGGGAACGGGAAGCGGATTCTGATCAAAGGAGGCGCTGTACCCGGCGCCGGTTATGCACGTTACGAGCGTGTTGCCCTGGACACCTCGAAAATATCTGCACTGGGTTGGGAACCAGTGGTCTCCCTGCGTCAAGGTATAGCCCGTACGCTGCAACACCTGGAATACAGGGAGGCTGGAAAGAAAGGCCATCAATCATAGTTGTCATATGAAACGGATCTGCCCGCAAGTCAACGGGTACCATTACAAACATACAGAATTGTCACAAAATAGATGATCATGGAAAAATTGGAAGAAGGAGTATTCGCGAAAATAAACGGGAATTCAGAGTTGAGACAGGCCCAAATGCGTCTTCTGGAACTGCTTGTTGTCTTCGACCGGATTTGCAAAAAGCATGAAATTGCGTATTTCATCAGTGGGGGGACCTGCCTGGGAGCTGTTCGACATGGCGGTTTCATACCCTGGGACGATGACCTGGATGTGGATGTCATGTACAGCGATTTGAAAAAGCTGATCCCGGTTCTTCAGAAAGAACTTCCATCGAAGTACTTTTTGCAGACACCCGCGACGGAAAAAGGTTACTACCATATTTTCCCGCGAATCGTTGACGTCCATTCAAGGATGCACTACCCGCCCAGCTATATCGCCCGAAAACATCTGACGCACCATGGCCTTTTTCTGGATATCTTCCCGTTGCAACGGAACATCATGAGAGGTTTCAAAAGAGAATTCGACAAACGGTTTGTCACTCTGTTCCGGTTCAGCAGGGGGATTGGCGGCACTCCGCTAAAAAGAGGCATAGCCAGAGTGACCCTCCCCTTTGCCAACTTTTTTGTCAGGGGAATGAACGCAGTATCGTCGGCCAGAATTCTGAATGTGTTCAACAATGATAAAATTTCACATATATACGGTACCAATATCGTCCCGAAAATCAAGATTGAGAACGTGTTCCCAACCAAACCCATCAGGTTTGAAAACCACTACTTCTGTGGCCCGGCCCGGACGCATGAGTATCTCAGCGATTTGTATGGAGATTACATGAAAATTCCCCCTCCTGAAAAACGGGTCACGCACTCGGAGAAAATCGAACTGTTTTAGATACCGTTAAACCCGTCAATTATGTACACATTTGTAAAACATACCAGGCTGGTACGCTTTCTCAGAGAGAAGTTGTTCTCAAAACGCTTTCGCCGCTATTGTGAAGTGAGGCTGGGAATTGCCACGCGTGAATCCCGGAATCGTAGAAATAAACTTCTGGCCGGGACCGCTACCTGGAAAGATCTTCGGAACTATACCAAATTTGCCAGATATGGCTTGCCGCATAATGACTATGAACGCATCATCATGAGCTATGATCCCGAAGTCTGTTTTGACGATGTAGTGGATGCAAGATTCATGGGTAAAGGCGAGGGTTTGTATTCCCTTAACAGTTACAGGCGTGTCATTTTAAAGATTGGTACCGACAGGGTGCACTGTTTTGAAAAAGTCTACCTGAGGGACTCTGCAGACTACATTAAAATGGCATGGTTTTATGATGAGATCTATCCTCAGCTCCAGAATGTCCTGGAGATTCCTTCACGCATACTAACCAGGGGTGATTCCCTGGCTGTCGTCTATTTTCAATGGTTTGACGACCTTGCCACCCCGAACAGAAAAGATATTGTAGAAGCATACCTCCATGTTTCCGATTTGCTTGACAAGGTACACGTAAAAAAAGAGCATCAACGGGAAAAAGTGATCTCGGATTTCAGAATTAACACATTCTTCAGTACAAAGCCCAAAAAAGCCCGGGCCTGGCTAAAAAATAATGAAGGTGTACAGGCCATTGTTCAGCTTGACGATATTTGCAATAGAATTGCTTCGGAGAGCCCTGATCGAAGTGGTTTTGTGCATGGCGACCTGAACAAGGCAAACCTGACGAAAAAAGGGTTGATTGATTTTGACTACTGCGGTTTTCATCCCAAGGCATTCGAACATGCTGCATTTGTCACAAGGTTCTTTAAACCGGAAAGTATGAACGGACTGTACAAGGTTTTTGAATCCATCAATGCAGACCCAGCCAATCACGATGAGAAGCTGAAGCTCCTCTTTTTCTGTTTTGTCTTTTACTTAAGAAAAAGAAGGAGACCAAACGACCGATTTCTTCATCTTTTATGGAAGGAGCTGAGTGAACACCATCTCATTGTTCAGAATGCATGAACGGTACATACCTCAGTACAACAGAATTCAACTAATCGCGGTCGGTCATGTCCACCGGAAAAATGGATTATACACTCGGTAAAAATAGATGTTTATTGATCCTGGCATCAAAAAACATAAACGATCCAATAAAAAAATAAATCAGATAACATATACCGATCATTAATTTTAGGAGAGGATATGAAGTTCATTGATATTGCCAGACAAGCGAGAAGGCTTGTCCGAAACCATACCCATGTTACAAGAGGCATCAAAAACAGGATTCTTTACGGTAAGGGTGCCCCCGCCTTTGCCCAGCTTTATTACGTAAACCCGAAAGATGTCAGGCTGGTGCTGAAAAAAAGGTCTTTTATCGAAAATATTCTCTATCAGGTATGATAATGGGAGGCGACTGGGACCTGCAAACGTATCCTGTAAATGAACTGGAAAAGTATCATATATGCAGAAAACACTTCGTGGATGGTCTTTCATGGGAGGAAGCCGGTGCATATGATAATATGGCACGGGCTTTTAAGAAGAAACCGGACCCCGATGGGTGCCGAACATGGGATGATGTCAGGATCAGGTTCGAAAAACTGGATGAACTCTTTGAGAGAGTTAAAAAGGATAGAAGACTTTTGACTAAAAAGGAGATCAACGGGAAAAAAGCAATGAGGGAAAAGGGGGGGATTTATATGCATTTCAACAGGAATGGCCAACCCGTTTTTTCCCGTGGTGGTTCTCACAGATTTTCTATTGCCCTGATACTTGGATTTGAGATAATTCCAGTGCAGGTCGGGGTGATCCACAAGGATGGAATCGATCAATTCATTCAAAAATATGCATCGAACTCATTTTGAAGGGAATAACTTATGATTTATTATAAGCCCTTTTGGATCATTCGAATACATTCAATTCATGAATAAGTTCACTTTTGTAACCGTCGGTGGATCGGTATCTACCGGATCGACTCCGCTCATTGACCTGCTCCGTGAGTACAAAGAGCTGAAAGTTGTCGATGGCGAATTCCGGCCGGGAAAACATATGTTCCGGATGGCTGCCAATATCAGTAAAGGGATAAAAACAGATGCGGCAACCTTTACAGTTCTTAAAAGGAATACGATGAACTATGGGTACAATGTTCCACTTCTTGTCTCCATTTACTACAGGATCCTGATCCGTTTGCCTGGTCCTGTCCTAAACTTGTTGAATAAACATGCCAAGGAAATGTCCCGCAAGTTGATGGCGAAAAGGGGATATGAGAAAAAAATGCCCGGCTACAAGAACGCAACCCGTATTCTTTTTGATCAGCTTGCGGATCTTGACGCCCGGCTGGATACAATGAGCCGCGAGCAGCGCATGGCAGAACTTGCCGGATGCCTTGAGCAGTTTTTGCATTCCGTTGCCGCTTCTGTCCGGCGCGATATCCCCGGGATACTCCCCGTTTTCGACCAGATGATCAACCCGAACAAACTGTTCAGTGAACCGGGTGAAATGACCATGGCCAAACTGCTTCCATCCACGGCGATAATCGTAGTGAGCAGGGATGTGAGGGATCAGTACTGTGATATGATCCGAAAGGGAAAAAAAGGATACCACCTGATGGACACGGCAGAAAGGGTCGATCGCTACATTCATGAGTACAGCAGGCGATATGACGAAATGCACCGGCTGCTTGAGGACCTGCCGGCTAACGTGCTGCATGTCCGTTTCGAGGATCTCATTTTTCACTACCGGCCCACGAAAAAAAAAGTCGAGGACTTCCTGGGTATACGGGAACACCGGCATCCCAAAAAATATTTTGATCCGAAGGTGGCGGCAGGTAGCACCGGTTTGTACCGCAAACACGAAAACCGCACGGAGATCCAAACGCTCGAGCAGTGCATGCACCGCTGGTTGTATCCTTTTAAAAATGAGGAAGGGATGGGAAACCGGGTTGCGGCCGGGAGGACAAACGAATGAAACTGCTGGTCCTATCGCCGTCTTTTTACCTGCCCGGGCAGGGTGTCCGGATTGGCGGCGGGGAGATTTCCAACTATCTGCTCCTTCAGCAGCTGGCCCGAAAGGGACATCAGGTCTGCGTGGTGTCCCTTCACGGTGTCGCCGGCTATGGCAGCAATGTTGACGGTATCCGTGTTTTTAATATTGGTTCCCGAATGTCTGTACCTGTCGTTGCACGTGCGCTGGCCATGGCTCGATATTCGCGGGAAGCGCTCAAAATAGCGGCAGAGTATCAGCCTGATCTGGTACTTTCCATTACCTCGGCATCGGCGGTGGGACTCAAGATCAGGAATGACCTGAATATCCCGTTCGGGATCATGTTACGCGCCGGAAATGATCTGACAAAAACAAATGAAAATGGTTCCGCCCTGAAAAGAACAATTCTGAATACCCTGATGGGATCCCCTGACAACCGTCTGCTCAACGAAGCTGATTTCCTCATTGTAAACAGCAAATACATGAAACGTGTTTTTGCCGAACATGCCGGTGACCAGAAGATTGATGTGGTCTATCCGCCCGTGGATGAGGAACAGCGCCCTTTCAAGCCGCTAACGCGTGTGCGCCGGGTGGTTTCTGTCGGGGCTTCAGAACGCAAGGGATTTGCCATCATCAAGGCGGTGGCCTCTCTTATGCCTGAAATTCATTTTCATGTTGTAGGAGATCCTGGCCTGCAGCCCGGTGAGAGCCGCTCCGAGAGAAATTTGAAGATCAGCGGCTGGTTCGCAGATCGTCAGGACTATCTGGACCCGGCAGATCTTGTAGCCGTGCCCTCCGTATGGGACGAACCGTTCGGACGCATTGCCGTGGAGGCCCTGCGACACGGCCGGTGTGTGCTCATTTCCGGCTCCGGCGGCCTTCCCGAAGTGCTGGATTTCCGTGAGGAACTGATTGTAAGCCCCAACAAACCGGAAGAGTGGGTGAGAAAAATCAGACAAGTTGATGAAAATCCTGACTTTTATCAGAAAATCTGCGCTTCAACGGCAAAAATATCCAGAAAATTCATACTCAAAGAGCAGGCGGAACTGTTCGAAAAGATTCTTGAAAAACACGCCAGAGCCCATACATGACCGACCATTCTTTTAATCCTGAAGTGCTGCTTGTAAGTCTCTACTACGACAAGAGCATCTATTCTGGTGCAAACAAGCGTTTTGATGAAACCGGAAAATTCCTGATGCGAAACGGCATTGGAACCGGAGTTGTCGTGATGATGGGCCATGTGCCAGCATGGTGTCCACCTGAACAAACGTTCGAGATAGATACCGGCGCGCCCGGCCCATTGCGGCGCCTGGAGCAGTTCTACCGGCTTGGCTCCCTGCTTGACCGGCTGCCGTCATGCATCGTTATATCCGATTTCATGCCGGTACCTGCACGGTCACTGCGACGACACATCCACATCCAGCTTGTACACGACCTGAGGAACTTCACTGAGTTTCACAGGGCAAAACTTCCGTTCATTTCTCGAAAGTGGCAATCACGACAGTGGAACAAAGCCGGAAAAATACTTACGGTGAGCCGTTTCACAGGGGAGCAGCTGGAGCATCATTGCGGCATTCCATCCAGCAGGATTATTATCTCACATAACGGAATTGAACCCGACTATCTTGAAAAAAAGATGAGCGGGGAACGCACCATTGACCTGCTTTATGTTGCCCATTTCGAGAAAAGGAAAAACTATCTGAAGCTGATCCGTGCCCTTGAGATCCTCAAGGGAAGAGGAGTGACCCCGCGAACGGTCCTGGTAGGCAGAGACAAGGACGAGGGTGTTCTTCCAAAAGTTCAAAACCTCATAAGGAAAGGGGGGCTGTCAGAGAATGTAGAGATACATGGGCAGTCTTTCACCGAACAGGATCTGATTGACCTGTATCTTGACAGCAATGTATTCGTCACACCGGCCCGGTATGAGGGTTTTGGCATGCCCATTATCGAAGCGATGGCATCGGGATGCCTTGTGAGCTGCTCTGATATTGGTGTGTTCCACGAAGTAGCCGGTCCCCATGCTGTCTTTTTTGATCCGGAAAATGAACTGGATATTGCCGATGCCCTTGAAAACGCCCTGGGCACAGAGGTAGATCGGAATGCACTCCGTTCGTATGTCTCACAATATTTCACGTGGGACCGCACCTTGCACCCGATTCTTGACATGGTGTCGGACACCATGAAAGCGAAAAAGTCCGACCCTTTTATAAAGTAAAAAATTACAACAAAAAATTATGGGTTATCTGTACACGGCATTGATCCTGTTGATCACGATGCTGCTCCTCCACCTCTTCACCAGCGAAGACAAGGTGCTCGGCAAGATACTTTTCTGGGCCTTTGTGGCCCGTGCCGGGGTGATGCTGTTTGACAGCTTCGTCTATTCCGGCCTGCCCTATCTGACAGCTTCTGATGCCAGTCGGTTTCACCAGATGGGCCTGCGTTTCGCCGAATTTGGTTTTGCCGAACTGATCTATCCGCCCTATCCGACCGGTTCAACCCTGTACGCCTACTGGATCGGAATGGTCTATTCTTTTTTCGGAACCGAGGAACGCGCCGTCGTGAAAGCTTTCAATATACTAGCCGGAGTGTTTACGGTTTACAACGGATACCATATCTCCCGGTTGTTGTGGACGCGCGGTATTGCCATTCAAAACGCATGGATTCTTGCCCTTTTTCCGCTGCTTGTTGTTTACTCCCAGAACTTCCTGAGGGAAGCTTTTTTCGCATATTTCCTGACACTCGGCATCTGGTACTTCCTGTCATGGTACAAACTGGGCCGAACGCACCACATCTTCTTCTCCATATTATCGATATCATTAAGCTCCGCCTTTCATGTAGGCGCACTAATGTCACTTCTGGCACTGGCCTTATATAACGTCTGGATCTTTTTCCACTCTTTTTTCATCGGAAAAACCTACAGTGCCGGGCGGACCATTTTCTCTACCCTGGTCTTGCTCGGTGGACTTTACTTCATGAATGCAACCGGTTGGGGGCTCCCGTCGATTGGTGGGGAAGGGGCGCTTCAGGAATTCGGTGTGGAGGAGCTAATTGAAGAAAGAGGCGGTGACCGCCGAACGGGGCGGGCGGCCTATCTGACGGGAATGACCGCATCCTCCACCGCAGATGTTGTCTGGCAGACCCCGATCAGAGCGGTCTACTTTCTTTTTGCACCTTTTCCCTGGATGCTAAACTCTGTTTGGGACCTCGTCGGTTTAATGGACGCACTATTTTACCTGCTCATCTTATTCGGCATTTACAAGTCCCTGCCCGTTATCAGGCAGAACCCGTCACGGGTTATCATTCTGCTCATGCTGCTTGGTATGGTGATTATGTTTGCCTGGGGAGTAACAAACTACGGAACCGGCATGCGGCACCGGGCAAAGATCGTCACCCTGGCCATTTGCGTCGCCCCTTCACTTTATCCATTCCGGCGGCTGGTATTTGACAGGGCAAAACAGACCTGGAACGTTATCTACACCTCCCGGTGGTTCCGCAACTGACCTGCTGTCCTGACTCAGGTTCTAAACTGAAAACTGTTTAGCCGTTATTCCCGGACGATTATAGTTGGGTCAAGTGAATTTTCTGGGACCAAGCATACATGTCACTCACCTGGAACAGAAAAAAGGTGGTATCTCTGACTCCTTTTTAGTTAGCCCGGAACAATGCTATATATGAGCCTGTACAGGCCGATCTGCTCAACGTAACGGAGAAACAAAGAAAGGCCCCCACGTCGATTATTTTCCGAACTGAATAATGTCTCATATTCTCTTTATAGCCGGCAACACCCGTTCTCTTATAGCTAACCGGGGAGATTTAATCAAGGAAATGAAACAAAGGGGAAATCAGAAATGGATATAGTGGCATCAGAGCTTGAAAAACGTCACTCCACCATCAAAGTTCAGTATGATCTTAAAGGTAATAAGCATGATGTCCATTTTCGGAACCTGAGTGGGGGAGACCTGGCTTGTACGAATGAGGCCGTCATAGCCGGCGGGTTGTTGCCTTGCATGAGAACGGGTGCGCAAACCATACGGGTTGAAGGTCCTGTAAGTGCTGCTTTTATGGCCGGATTGTCAACGATCCAGGATATATTCCGGTGCTGGGACGATACATTTCAACGGGTTGATATCGAAGCGGATGAAGTGGTAAATTACTCCGGCAATCCCAAAAATCGTGTAGGGACATTTTTCTCTGGCGGCGTGGATTCGTTTTATACCCTGGTCAAGCACCGGGAAGAAATCACGGACTTGATATTTATGCATGGAATGGACATCAGGCTGCACAATGAATACCTCAGGAAAGAGACGTCGGACAGTATCCATAAGATTGCTGAAGCATTCGGCATGCAAGTGACTGAAATTGAAACCAATCTCCGGACATTACTTGATTCACATGTCCGATGGAATACCTACGGGCATGGAGCGTTCATTGCTGCAACGGGGCACCTGTTATCACATAAACTGAACAAAATCTATATACCGGCTTCCCATACGTATGCGGATATGCATCCATGCGGAACACATCCGGTGCTCGATCATCTTTGGGGCACTGAGACACTGGAATTTGTGCATGACGGTTGTGAGGCTACGAGGGTGGAAAAAGTGGCCCGTATCAGCGAGTACGATGTGGTATTGGAGCATTTGCGGGTATGCTGGCAAAATGTGGACGGAACATACAACTGCGGCATATGTGAAAAGTGCATCAGGACCATGATCAATTTGAAAGTCAATGGCGTGCTGGAACGGAGCCGCAGTTTTAATGTCAAAACCGATATCCACGCCTATCTGAAGCAAGCCAAGGTTACTAAATACAACCGGGAATTTTTCGTCGAGAATTATAAGGCATTGAAAAAAAACGGGACGGATCCAGAGCTGGAGACGGTCCTGGAGAATTTATTGAAACCCCCAACTTTTTTGCAAAAAATTGGAAAACGGGTGCGCAAACGATTTCGCCGGTTATTGAGATGAGTGTTTGCACAATGGGGTAAAAAGAAATGAAAAAAGCCGCAATCTGGAATGGCCATTTTGACAATCTAGGTGACCAGCTCATGATGATTTCGATCATCAAAAGGCTGAAAAAGAGATACGGAGACAAGCTTCAGATTTTAATCCCCGAGAAAAAAAAACTGGGTGCTGAAGTGTTAAATCAGAATTGTTTTTTTATCTACAAGTACAAAAAGAGTCTGCGCCAGCTGCACCGGTGGATGTGGCAGCGAATGTCCGGTGTCTTTTTTTCTGATATCGACATCATATTTGATGTCAACGGTTATTGGTTAGGGGATCCATGGCCTGCGAAAAACATGGAATATATCAACGACAAATTGGCCCGCTTTAAATCAGAGTCATCCCTGTTGATCCTGATGCCAAAAACGTTCGGCCCGTTTACAAATACGCGCAATGTCGACACCCTCAGGAGAATTTATGAAATGGCCGACCTGGTCTTTTCCAGGGATAGCGAATCGTATAACTGTCTGGTACAACTGTTTGGAAATGAACCCAAACACCAGCTGGCAACGGACTTTACCGGGAGTGTGACAGTAAATGACCATGTCGGAACTGAAGCCCGCGCCAGCCGTCCGGATACCGTCTCCATCATACCCAATTGCCGGATGGTGGATAAGTTCGGTCTCAGTACAGGGGAATATGTAAATATATTGCAGCATGTCATTGATAATTCTAAAAAAAACAGCTACCAAGTTCGGGTGGTTCTGCAGGAATTAGATGAAGACATGGACATTCTTCGATTACTGACTGGATACGATGAAATGGTGATGGAAACAAATCCGTTGAAGACCAAGCAAATCATCGGCCAATCCAGATTTGTCTTCAGTTCAAGATACCATGGTGTCGTGAATGCCTTGAGTCAGGGAGTGCCTTGTTTGACTTTTGGCTGGGCACACAAATACCGGCACATTCTGGAAGACTATGAAGTTTCGGATTTGTTGGTGGAAAAGAAGGACATGGAACATATTATCCAAAAATGTCAGTACGTAATCACAGAATATGACAACTTGAAAATAAGAACAAACAAAGGCGCCCAAAAGGTTAAAGATAGAGAAAACCGCATGTGGGATGAGATATTTCGTCTAATTGATCACAAAATAATACCGTAAAGCATGGAGCACCAACCATTGGTAACGGTCGTTACGGGCTATTACAACCGAAAAGAAAATGTAACCGAATCAGTTGGATCCGTATTGAATCAAAGTTACCAGAACATCGAATATATAATATTTGATGACTGTTCAACCGATGGAACCCGGGAAGAACTCGAAAAATTTGAAGATGGCCGGATGCATTTAATAAGGCATGACTATAACATGGGATTTACGAATGGACTGATACATGCCATCAGCAAAGCCCGGGGTGAGTATATCGCTATTCATGATGCCGGTGACCTGTCATTCACAGACCGGATCAAAAAGCAGGTTGAATTTCTGGAAAACGACGAAGGAATTGGATTGGCGGGGTGCCTGGTTGAAAACTATGACTATGAACACCGTTTGCTGGAAAAAATTATCGGCAGCACAGGAAGAATTAGCGATCCGCTGATTCTGGCTGAAAATAATGTGTTTACGCATGGAGAAGTCATGTTCAGGAAAAGCATATACGACAAAGTGGGCGGATATGACTCTTTTTTCAAATATACGCAGGATCACGATTTATGGTCGAGAATGATCCGGGAGTGTGATTTTTATGTGATTGACGAAGTATTGTATCGCAGGTGTAAGTTCAGGGACTCGGTTTCGACCAACAATTTTAGAAGGTTGCAACAATCCATATACCGCGAAATTATTATCAACAAAATCTATAAAGAATACTCGGGTGAGCGGGACGTCGTTGAAAAGTATGGTGTTGCAGAGTTCCTGGATATTAAAAAATCCGACCGGATATCCCATCGCTTTAACAGGCTTGCCTCCTACATGGAAAAAAATGATTATCCCAGTACTATTGTATACCGTAATTACAAAAAATCATTACAGTTCCAAAAAAGTTTTATCAGGAGATTGATTTTGTTGATGAAATTGATAAGAACCCGCATCAGGCGGTAGCCTTTGCCCTTTTTAGCCTCAGATTTATGTAAACTACTATCGACTAAAGTCGGTAGTAGTTTACTTTAAATATGCTTGGACAGTAATGTCCGGTCAAGGTTTAACCGGAGACTATTGAAATTGAACAGGTACACGAAAGACTTGGAATCGACTCAGAAGCACTCGCATCACGAAGATGGATCGGAACAGCAGATGGAAGATTTCTCCATCTACAACGGAGAAGGGACCAATCTGCGCAAGGCGCAACTGCGTTTGCTGGAGATGCTGGTGGAGTTTGACAGGATTTGCAAAAAGCATAACATAGATTATTATTTGAGCAGTGGTAACTGTCTGGGAACCATGAGGCAAGGTGGATTTGTTCCGTGGGATGACGACATGGATGTGGATGTCATGTACAAGGATTACAAGAAATTGAACAGGATCCTGGCCAGGGAGCTTCCGCCTCAGTATGTCCTGCAGACCCCGAAAACGGATTAAGGGTATTATCACATATTCACTCGCATCGTGAACCTGAATTCAAGAATGCATTATTCATTCATTTATGGCACTAACATACTTCCCAAAGTGAAGTATTCAAATGTTTTCCCGTCCAAACCGCTGCAGTTTGAGGGCAAATGGTTTCAGGGACCGGCAAACCCCGATGCCTATCTGAGGGAAATCTTCGGAGACTATATGAAAGTGCCGCCGCCTGAAATGCGGAAAACACACTCTTAAAAAATTGATGTTTGTTAGAATCACATCAGAATTGCCCAGTTTACTGCAGGTGAAAAAGTGCAGGATTACAATCGTACCAATTTAAATCATGAGACAAGGGTTTCCGGGATGGGAAATTACTCCCTGGTGACGGTTGGCGGATCCGTATCCACCGGGTCGACCCCGCTCATTGACATGCTCCGCGAGTACAATGAACTGAATGTTATAGATGACGAATTCCGACCAGGGAAGTTTGTTTACCAGCTGGCCGGACTGTTTGATGCCCTGCTTTACCTGAGCATCTTCTTTGGCATCTACAAGTCCATACCCCTCATCCGGCAGGATCCGGCACGGGTCATCCTGCTGCTGCTGCTGCTGCTGCTGCTGCTGCTGCTGCTGATAGGCATGGTGATAATGTTTGCCTGGGGAGTGACCAACTACGGAACGGGCATGCGCCATCGTGCCAAAATCGTGACAGTGGCCGTCTGCGCAGCTCCCTATTTCTATCCGTTCAGAAAGCTGGTCTTTGATAAGGCCAGACGGTCATGGCAGGTCGTTTATACCTCCAAATAGTTCCGGAAATAGATGACTTTGTAAATCATTATTGTATGCCATGATGGCGAAACGTGAACTATTCCGATAACTATAAAAACTTGACCAGGTTCCCTGATATATGACTGAAAGATTAAGCTAATTGTATGTGATGTGGTTAAACGTATCGTAGTCAGGATAAGTAAATTTTGCAAAAAAAAATATAAGAATACTTATTCGTCATTTAAGGCCAATTTGCTTGGTAAAATGAGGATGTATTCTGTATCTGTGAATAGTATATGGGATTTTAGCATTAAAGATAAAGATGCAGTTAAACGAAATGATGAGATAGTGATATTTGGACATAATATTCATCATGAAGATATAAAATGGAACAGAGATTATGTATCTGGTTTTGAGTTTCCAGGGGAACGTTTTGATAGTGTTAATATCAAACGTTTTTTCAATAGGGGAATTGACATAAAGTTTCCCTGGGAGCTTTCGCGTTGTTATTTTTTTGTAGCCTGAGGGCAGAATTACAAAATCACCAGAGATTAAAAAAAAAAAAAAAAGTTTAAAAAGACACTATTGTCATGGATCAGGGAAAA
>SLQC01000139.1 GCA_007131625.1 Balneolales bacterium
CCTATATTTATGTAAAATGACACGTCAGACTTTTCGGAGTGGACTCAAGTCATAGATCATAAATTGATCCATCAAGATTACGGCATCCGGGGAAATGTTATCGGTGAATATCCTGCGAACACAAAACCGGAAATTATTTTCTAGCGATACAATTAGTACCTTTTACATAGAACAAGTGAACAACAGGGAATATCGAAATGATGGTATATATCAAGCCGTTATTCATTATACTCAATCTTGTTATTTGGTTTTCTCTCGCCGCAATATCCGGTGTTTCGGCACAAGAGGCTTCCGAGTGGCAGCGGTATCCAGATGCCGAATTCAACCAAAGTGCACCGCCTTCGATTGAATGGAACAAGTACATCGATGAAGAGACCGGTTATGAAGTCTGGCAGATCTCGTCAAATGATGCGGGCACCTGGGCAGCCCACTATGAAAGCCAGGCTTTCACTCCGGATGATCGCTTTCTGATTTTCAGTTCCGAATTAGCGGGTAATTGGCAGCTCTATCGTGCGGATCTTTCCAGTGGCGAAGTTATTCAACTCACCGATCTTGATGACAGCGTCTGTTCGAGTTGTTACAGCGTACATCCCGACGGAGAGGAGGCCTATTTCAGTTTCGGAGGTACTCTTGGCCGTGTGAATATCTACACAGGCGAGATTTATGGTATGAAATATGACGTACCTGTCCGTTTTCACCGGACTTTCTCCAATTCAGAAGACGGGGTTTATACGGTTTTGAGCAGCTCCGGTGACGGGCAATCGACATTTTTTCTGATTTCTCTTCCTGACGGTAAAATAGAAGCTTCATTGCCATGGCCCATTGGGTCAACCATTTCGTACGGACTCCAATGGGATGGTTCCGCCAGCCATCCAATGATCAATCCGGTTTATCCCCATCTGGTAACTTTCAGGCTGAACTCCACATTCAGGTTGGAAAGCGGGATCGGTGATCGACAGAATAATATGTCGTTTCCATTGCCAATGCGCGTTCGAACCTGGATCTGGGATGCCCGTACAGGTGAAATCAGACCGTTTTTACCTGTTCCCTACCACTATCGTGGAGTCCATATGAGCTGGGGTGGATCAGGTGAACACTACTATTATTTTCGGAAAGCACAACCGGGTTGGACTCCCAACAGTATCGCATCCATGAATCTGGACGGCAAAGACTGGCAAATTCATCACCATGACCATTCTCTTCGGCTGGGACATGGTGCAACGTCCAAAGATGAAAAATGGTTTATTTCCGACGGGCAGGATCACGGCCGAAATCCGCTCCGGTTGATTAATCTGGAGACGGGCAAATGGGAAGACCTGACTTGGCCGAACGCTTCTATCTCGCCTGGCCACTCTGAACAGGCCCATGTTCATCCATCCTTTAGTTCCAGTGGAAATTTTGTAACCTACACATCCGACCGTACCGGGTCACCAGAAGCGTATGTTGTTCCCATTCCTGAAGAGCTGAAAGAGCGCCTTAGCCACCACGATCACGATCCGAGAAAACCCCGGACCGACGCTTCCGTTCCCGAACCTGTGGTTACCGGATATGGCGAAGGACTTTTTCAGATAGGTGAATTACTCTATTGGGATGATTTTGAGAACCTGAATGACTGGGTTTTTCAAATTCAGGAAACGGACGATGTATCAGAGCCACGGATCGACACCCGCGACGGGTTCCTGGATGTACTTATGCCTAATCGGGGAGCGACCATATGGAACCGTCACAAGTTTAGCGGGCCCATAACAATTATTTACAACGTAATCGCTCCTACAACCTTCGATCACATTGACGGCATAGTGCCTCGTGACATCAACAGTTTCTGGCATGCTTCAGATCCGGTAGTGCCCTGGGACGTGCTTGATGAACGATACTATACAGGTGCTTTTCCGTCCTATCACAAGCAGAAAGGGTACTACGCCAGCACCGGTGGAAGAGATAATACCACAACGCGTTTCCGGCATTATCCACGCATGGCCGAAGGAGAGGACGTGGAGCATATCGCGCTGAATGACCGGGACGGTCTTGAAGGGTATTTGATCGATCCGGGTACATCTCACACTATTCAACTTGTCGCCTATAACGATGTAATTCAGTATATCGTGGATGGAAAGGTCTTTTATGAAATCCGGGAAGGAGATACCGTAACCATCCTTACAGAAAATGGAGAAGAGACCGAAGCGGTGTATACACGCGATCGTTTTCCTGTTTATTCAGAAGGCTGGTTCGGTTTCCGTATGGTGAGTACTCATCATATCTTTTCCCATGTTCGAGTCTACCAATTGCAACAAGCAGACTGACGGCCAACGGGCTGAACCCGGAGAAGGCCATATCTGATAACATGACATTCTCCAGAGTTCGTCCACAAGGAAATTTTATCCCATTCAAGGATTTGCTTGAGCGGGCTGATCTGACGGATAGTGCTCATTTTCGGTCCGCGCGGTTTGAAACAGATCTTCGGCGCGGGCTACGATATCCGGATGCTGGCCGGACAAATCATTAGTCTCACCAATATCCTCGGAAAGATCATATAGCTCAATGGATTCACCAACGTTTGTTCGCACCGCTTTCCAATATCCCATACGTACTGCCTGGGCAAAAACACCTTCATGAAATTCCCAATACAAGTATTCATGATCCTGCTGAGGCTGGTTGAGCAATGCGTTTACCATGGAGATGCCATCGGTGGATTGCGGTGCGTCGGTTCGGGCCAGTTCGGCAGCCGTAGGCATAAAGTCCCACATCGTCCACACCTGATCACTGACTTCGCCCGCGGGTACGGTTCCGGGCATCCAGACAATCATAGGCACACGAATACCGCCTTCATATAAATCTCGCTTGAGACCTCTTAATGGGCCGCTACTGTTGAAATATTCCGGATCAAAGCCCCCTTCGGAATGAGGGCCGTTGTCACTGGTAAAAAATACCAGTGTATTTTCAGCTATCCCCAGTTCATGCAGGAGGTCAAGAAGCCGGCCGATATCCCGGTCCATACGTGTCACCATCGCTGCATATGTGGCAAGCGGTTTTTCTGTTCCGATATATCTGGGGTGGGCGTCAACGGGAAAAGGAATTTCATCAAAAATGCTATTACCATCTTCATCAAGATATTCTTCCAATGAATCATCCGGTACCGTCAATTCTGCATGAGGAATCTGCAGTGCCAGGTATAAGAAAAATGGACCCTCCCGATTGGTCTTGACAAACCATTCGGCTTCCTGCATATCCAGATCGTGCGAATACTGAGCCTGTTTCCTCTGAGGACCTTTTTCGGGTTCAAGCGGATACTCCTTCCACTCAGGAAATACATCCAGGACGTCTCTGTTACCGGTGAGAATCACACGATTTTGATTGCGCCAGACCCATTCCGGATAAAAAGTGTGTGCACGGCGCTGATTCATAAATCCCCAAAAATAGTCAAACCCCTTTAAATTCGGTTCACCCGTTGTGCCCGGTTCCCCAAGGCCCCATTTACCGACCAATCCGTTTGTATATCCGGCTTGTTGCAATACCTCGGCAACGGTGGTATCCCCGGGTTCAAGCGGCACGCGGTCATTGGTAATACTGCTGAAATTACTCCGAATCGGAGTATGCCCGGTATGCTGACCCGTCATGAGACTACTGCGGGTCGGTGCGCAGATGGTATGGCCGGCATAAAACTGGGTAAATCTCAGACCTTCTTCCGCCATCTGGTCCAACCGCGGAGTTCGAATTTGTTGCTGCCCGTATGAACCAAGATCGCCATAGCCAAGATCATCGGCCATAATCCAGATGATGTTGGGAGGTTTGTCGGATTGAGCAAAAGGACTATTGTTGTGTGTATCATTATCTGCTGCTCCACAACCGCTTAAGATAACACACTTAAAAAGTGAAAAAGCCAAACTGTTGATTACCTTCATGATTACATTAATGTTATGAAAATTACAAAGTAAAGTTGTATGACAGATATTCTGAATATAACAAAAGTTAAAGATACCATTCATTCGATAACAAGATCATCCATCATGTACAAGTGAATGAGTAACCAAAGGGATGGTTCCCCACACAGAGCAGCGTCCCTTTGCATCCAACTCGTACAAGTACATAAGACACCGGCCGGACTAACTAAAGCTACAATGTTTATGAACGCTTCACTTCCCCGGAACCGGCAAATCAGTTTTTATCTTGATTTGAGGTTTATTACATTGATTGTTTAATAATCAATTGATCTGATGATCTGATGATCTGATGATCTGATGATCTGATGATCTGAAAATCATTATTTGTTATGTCAAACCATAATTCTTTTTCCCTTTCTTTTTTATTTCTTAATTGTACTTTTATTGTTTTTGCATGTTCTCCGGCAAGCGTGGAATCAGGGGAAGATCCCTGGGGTGGCATGGAGCAGATTCTGGAGATACTTGAAACCCCACAATTTCCTGACCGTGATTACCTGGTTACCTATTACGGAGCCATCGGTGACGGGCAAACGGATGCTCGTCCGGCTATCATGGAGGCCATTCAGGATGCCAATAAGGATGGAGGCGGTCGGGTTGTATTACCTGAAGGCACCTGGTATAGCGAGGGACCTGTCCATTTGAAAAGCAACGTCAATTTACACGTTTCCGAGGGTGCCGTCCTTCGTTTCAGTGAAGATGCCAGGCATTACCTGCCTCAGGTGCTTACCCGCTGGGAAGGCACCGAAGCCTTTAACTTTTCACCATTGATCTATGCGTATCAAGCAACCAATGTGGCCCTTACAGGAAAGGGTACTATTGATGGAAACAGCGAACATGGATTTGGGACCTGGCGGGACAACCAGGGTGACGCTCAAAATAGATTACGTGAAATGGGTGCTGCCGGCGTACCTGTTCATGAACGTGTATTCGGTATGGACGACTATCTGCGACCCAGCATGATACAGTTTTTCGGATGCAACCGGATTCTTGTAGAGGACGTAACCGTCAATGACTCCCCGATGTGGGTGATACATATCATTTATGGTGAACATGTTACGGTCCGGGGCGTTACCGTTGAAAGCTATCGCCTGAACAATGATGGTGTCTCCATTGATTCCTCTGTAATGGTCCTGATAAAGAACAACAGTTTTCACACCGGAGACGACAGTATTGTGATTAAAGCCGGCCGGGACCAGGATGCCTGGCGGGTTGGCAGGCCCAGTGAAAATATTGTCGTTCGCAATAATTATATGGAAGGACACAATGCCCTGGCCGTCGGAAGTGAGATGTCAGGTGGTGTGCGAAACATTTATATGGAAAACAACCGGCTTGGGGAGGTTTTGTCGGCTATATACTTTAAATCAAATCTTGACCGGGGTGGTTCTATTGAAAACCTGAGGGTACGTAATATTGAAGTGGAGCAGGCAAATACCCTGTTGCGCTTCAGGACAGATTATCATGGTTACCGGGGCGAGCACCATCCGCCACTCTACAGGGATTTTTTAATTGAAGATGTGACAGCCTTAAAAGTGCAGAGGGCTATCCAGGCTACCGGTGTTGAAGATTCCCCAATTCTTGATGTGCATGTCAGAAATATGACCGTTGAAGAAGCCGAAGTAGATATAGACACCGCTTATGTCCGGAATTTCGTTTTGGAAAACGTTTCGGTCAACGGACGAATTCTTGAATGATTCAGAATTTTTAAATTGACTTCTTTTACGTACAAGCTGTGTTCACGTTTTCAGTTTCCTGCCTTTTCTGGGCTTCATGTTGCTGTTTAAGACGTCATTTCCAGCGGAGCAAATACTCGCAAATCCTCCTATGGAAAATCAGGATACGCAACGTACAGAAGCGGATGAGGAGCGCTTGCAAGCCGTCATTTGGAATGAGTTGTTATCTGACGCTGCCGGGAGAGGAAGGATATTCATCAATTATATTACCATTGTACTCAATCAAATTGACATATCAGCCAGTCGGTTGGAAACGATATTGGTATCACATACAAAAACAAGCCCATCAAGTTGCTAATTCATAACGACCTAATGAGCTTGTACTGTGGGACCGGGCGGAATTGAACCGCCGACACATGGATTTTCAGTCCATTGCTCTACCAACTGAGCTACAGTCCCGCTGATCTTCAAGAGAAAATAAATATACACTCTTTTTTATTTCAAAGAAACCGATGTACTCACTTTTTCCGGAAGTTCTACCCTTTTCCCGTCGATATGAATATCTTTCAGTCGCAGCTGAAGATGAGTCCGGTTGTTCCAGGTGTTTTCTTCCAGAGCGTAGGCAATGTCCACCGGTGCCGAACCGGCATCTTGCAACGGCTTCATAAACTTCTGCATATTAAACCCGATCGCTTCAATTGGCGGAGTGCCGTTTTGTGATATCCACATTTTTAAATGCCCCTGTCCGACAATAATCGGCCGGCTCCGGATGGTCACATCCCGACTCACGAATATTGGCTTGACATTGTTCGGTCCAAAAGGCTCAAACTGTTTGAGCAGTTTCCAGAAACGTGGGGTGATTTCAGAAAACGGTAGTTCGGCATCAATCGACAACTCAGGTTTAAAATCCTGCTCCGAAAGCATATCACCGGTAATTTGCTGAAACCGTTTGATGAAATTATCAAGTTGATCTTCGGCGATAGTTAATCCCGCTGCATACTTGTGTCCGCCAAATTGAACCAGCAGATCCTCGCATTTTTTTAAAGCATCATAGATGTTAAATCCATGGATGCTCCGGGCGGATCCTTTGATCTGGCCGTCCACAGTACTCAGCATTATGGTCGGCCGGCAATACAAGTCGACCAACCGGGATGCAACAATTCCGATCACACCCAGATGCCACTTTGAGTTGTGCAGAACCAGGCAGGAATAGTCCTCTATGTTGCCCTGATCGCCAAGCTGTTTCACCGCATTCTCCATGGTTCGTGTATCGGTGTCCCGGCGCTCAAAATTGATCTTTTCGAGGCGTGATGCATATTTTTCAGCTTCCCCGCTGTCTCCGGAGATGAGCAGTGATACCGCAACGGCGGCATCCCCCATCCGGCCGGCTGCATTGATTCGGGGTCCAAGTGAAAAAACGATATGGGACGTGGTGATTTCAGCATCCCGCAACTGAATGCGATCCATCAGAGCCTTGATGCCGGGACGCGGAAACGAGTTGATCAGTTTTAACCCCTCACGCATCAAAATCCGGTTTTCATCAATAATAGGGACAATATCTGATGCTATGGATATGGCAACCAGATCGAGATAGGGATGTGCGACTTCAGGCTGCAGGCCCAACTTCACCAGCGTCGCCTGAACTAATTTGAATCCGACACCCGCTCCCGACAACCCCTTGAACGGATAGGGACAATCCGGCTGTTTGGGATCGAGCACTGCAACCGCATCCGGTATGACTTCCCCGGCATTGTGGTGGTCGCAAATGATCAGATCAATCCCGCAACTTCGGGCATATTCTGTTTCTTCGACCGCCGTGATACCGCAGTCCACAGAAACGATAAGTGTCGACTTGATATCCCGGGCATAGTCGATCCCGTCCTTGCCGATCCCGTACCCTTCCTTGAACCTGTGGGGAATATAGAATTGCACATCCACCCCGAAATTTTTCAGAAAGGTATGGATGACAGCCGTCGCTGTAGTGCCATCGACATCATAGTCGCCGTAAACGATAACCTTCTCACCGGATCTAATCGCAGTGGCCAGTCGATCAGAACCGGCTTCCATTCCTTTCATTAGGAATGGGTCGTGTACATTAGTCAGTGATGGTCGGAAAAAAAGTCGGGCATCGTTAAATGTGTTTATTCCTCGGATCGTGAGAAGCCATGCGATAGACTCGGGAATGCCAAGTCCCTTCTGAAGTCTGGGTACAGCATCCTCATGTTCCGGCTGGATGTAATTCCATCGGAATGACATAATGGTATTTGTCTTGTTTTATTTATCATGAAAAGGCTTCCGGCGGTCAGGCCTTCGCCATTGATGACAGATCGCGTCACCATCTCACTGTATAAGTAACAGTTTGGAATATAAAACACGTTCGGATTTAAAGTCGTATACCCGACTGCTTTGTTTCAATATAGGAAAGGTACGAAAAAGTGCGATCGAAAAGTATGTGACAATGAAGTGAATTTAAATCGTACTTACTGGCTCATTGCAGTAGCCGGTTGGGCTGACGTCCGGGCGCATCACTGTAACTTTCTGATTTTATTTGCTAAAATCAGTTGTGAATATTGGATTGATAAGGATTAAGTCCGGATTCATCCCGGACCGGAAAAAAGCGTATATTTGATGTTCTCGCATCACAAGTCATTAAAAAGTTGTTATGTCACTTATCGCATCCGCCCAAATACCCTTGTTTGTTAAAACACTGATGGGACTGGAAGAAGTTCTGGCGGATGAGTTAAAGTCGCTCGGTGCGAAGGATCTTCATATCGGAAAGCGGGGGGTGTCTTGTGTCGGTAGTGAAGAGACTCTTTACACTATCCTTATTCATTCTCGCATCGCCATACGCGTGTTAGTGCGGCTGGATCACAGCCGCATTCAGAACGAAAGCGAGTTGTATGACTGGGTGAAGTTGCTGAATTGGCCTGAGCACCTCTCCCTGAAGCACACCCTGGCCGTAGATGTCGTTACTTTCCATCCGGAAATGACCCATACCGTTTTCCTGGCGCAGAAGACAAAAGATGCGATTGTCGACCGGTTCCGGGAGCAGTATGACATGCGTCCCAGTGTGAATCCTAAGGACCCGGATGTCCGGATCAACCTGCATATATCAAATGACGGTGAAGCACATATCGCCCTGGATGCTTCCGGACGTTCGATGAACCAGCGGGGATACCGACAGAAAACGGGCAAGGCGGCAATCAACGAGGTCCTGGCAGCCGGTCTTATCGCAATGAGTCTTTGGGACCCCGAGACGCCGTTTGTGGATCCGATGTGCGGTTCCGGGACGCTGCTTATTGAAGCGGCGATGATGGCGAAAAAGCGGGCGCCCGCGTTGTTGAACGACAATTTCGGCATCAAACGGTGGCTGCAGTTCCGCGAGTCGCTATGGCATCGCCTGATCCGTGACGCCAAAAGGGAAGAGCGGCGGGATGTTGACTGGATTTACGGCAGCGACGAGGATCCCCGCATGATCAAGGTGTGCGAACAGAATATCAAGTCCGCACGCCTGACCCGCAACATCCAACTGTCACAAAAACCGTTTCAGAAAATCTGGATTCCGAAAGGCAGCGGAGTCATCATCTCCAACCCGCCTTACGGCACACACATCGGAGAAAAAAAGCAGTTGAAAGCCATGTATGAAAAGCTTGGCTCTGTTCTTCGCTACAAGGCAAAAGGCTATAAAGCATATTTCATCACTCCAGACCGGGATTTCAAAAAGGTGATGCCCATGATACACGGTAAAATATTTAACGTCATGAACGGTTCGATTCCCTGCGAGTATATATCCTATTCGATCGGGCCCAAAAAATAAGCTTATTGTACAACTGGAAGCGCTTTTTTAACTTGTAATAAACTGCTCCGAAAAAAACATCATTTCAAATCATTTTGCATTATGTCTTCAACGCTGTCTGAAAACGTGCAACGTACCGGCTTTTCCATTTTTGATCACATGGAGGATAAGGAACACGAACAGATCGTCGTTTGTTCGGACCCGACTTCGGGACTGAAAGCATTAATCGCCATTCACAACACCATTCTCGGTCCTGCTCTGGGTGGTGTAAGGATGTGGCCATATGACTCTGAAGAAGCGGCATTACGGGATGTACTCCGACTTTCACGGGGTATGACCTACAAGGCGTCAGTGGCCGGTCTCAATCTCGGGGGTGGCAAAGCGGTCATCATAGGGAATCCTAAAAAAGACAAAAGCGAAGCTCTGTTTAGGGCGTTCGGTCGCTATGTGGAAGGGCTGGCAGGACGTTATATCACGGCTGAGGATGTCGGCATGCAGGTTCGGGACATGGAATGGATTCGAATGGAGACGAAATACGTGACCGGAATTTCGACTGCTCTCGGTGGAAGTGGCAGCCCATCATCCGTCACGGCCTTTGGAGTATACATGGGTATGAAAGCTGCCGCCAAAAAGGCTTTCGGATCCGATGATCTCGGAAACAGAAAAATCGCCCTGCAGGGTGCCGGCAATGTAAGTTCGCATCTGGCCCGGTATATGCACAAGGAAGGAGCAACCCTCTATGTAACCGACATCGATTCGGAGAAAGTGGACCGGATGGTACGTGAAACCGGGGCTGTTGCTATAGATATTGATGATATTTACGATTTGGATGTCGATATTTTTAGTCCATGTGCTCTCGGCGGAATTCTCAATGAAGTGACTATCCCGCGATTGAAATGTGCTGTTATTGCAGGGGCAGCAAACAACCAGATCGACGACGAAATGATTCACGGCGCCTTATTAATGGAACGGGGAATTCTATATGCACCAGATTATGTTATTAATGCCGGTGGGCTAATAAACGTATCTAATGAACTGGAAGGATATAACCGCGATTACGCTCTTGAACAGGCCGCAAGGATATACGACACGATGATGCGTATTTTCGATTATGCTTCCACTCACAATGTGCCGACCTATACGGCTTCCAACCGGCTGGCAGAGAAGCGTCTTGAACAAATCGGCCGGGTGAAGTCGATCTACGCATCCCAAAGCCGATTTTCAGGACGGCTTGGCGAAACCACGGGACGCCGTTAATTTTTGTATGGATAAGGAACAATTTTTACAGCGAGACCGCCTGTTGCGCGCAATGACAGTGGACGGAGCTTACCGGATCTCGGTTGTGAAAACAACCGGACTGGTACGCACTTGCAGGGAGAAGCACAATTTGTCGCTGCTTTCTACAGTTCTGTTAGGCCGGGCGCTTACCGGTACGACACTGCTGGCTGCAAATCTAAAGGGCGAAGAGCGGATTCAGCTCAAAATGGAGGGCAACGGTCCGGCAGGTGCACTGACAGCCGAAGCATCGAGCCACGGAGAAGTGCGTGGGTACATCATAAATCCGCATGCGGAAATCGACCTTGATCAGGAAGAGAAGCTCGGTGACGGACTGGGAGTTGGTGTGCTGAGTGTCTCCAAAATTCTATACAACAAAGCACGACCGGTGACCGGAACTGTTGAATTAAAACGGGGTAACATCAACGAAGATCTGGCGCACTATCTGCTGCAATCAGAGCAGGTTCCATCAGCTGTGTCTCTGGACGTAGCCCTGGATGCTCACGGAGAAGTGTCGGATGCGGGTGGTGTACTTGTTCAGGCTATGCCGGGCGCTACAAAAGAGCGTACACTTCAACTTGAAGAAAACATCCGGACCATGCCGCAGATCGGGGAACAGCTGGCAACCGGCTACCTCGGCGATGTTCTGAAGCGGGTTGCGAACGGTCTGGCGGTTAAGGAGCTGGCACGCTATCCGGTGGATTTTTTCTGCAGATGTTCCAAAAAACAATTTGAAAAATCACTGGGCCTGGTCAACCCTGACGAACTCCTCGTCATGAATGGTGACGTTGAAGAGCTTGTCTGTCACTACTGCAACAATACATATAAATTCACCCGCGATGAGATCGAAGCTATCGCCCGGAAAAGGAGGGTTCGGTTGAATTGAGTTTCGGCTGTGCGTGCAGGATTTTCTCCTGCAGATGACGGATCAGCGTGTAGGACAAGAGTGATGAAGCCGGCGCAATTGCGGTTTCATCTACGTCAAAAAGTGTGTGATGAAGCGGATAGGAGGTCTCCGGTGCATGGGCGGTTCCAATACGCATGAATAATCCGGGAAGTTTTTTCGTATAATAGGCGAAATCCTCCGCGCCAATGCTCTGTTCACGTTCGAGAAAATATTCATCCCCCAACCGGCTGTTTATAATCCCCCTTATGAATCGGTACAATTGATAGTTGTTTATCACCGACGGAGCACCTCCTCCGAAATGGACTTTTGTTTCTACGCCATTCATTTTTCCAATGCTTTCGGCGATGTCTACCATGTACTCTCGCAACCGTTGCCGCAGATGCTCATTCATGGTGCGAATTGTGCCGCCGAATGAGACATGATGGGGAATAACATTCATGGCATCTCCACCATGAATTGTGCAGATAGATAAGACGCCCGGTTTGCGTACGTCGGTGATGCGTCCTATCATCTGGTAAAAGTGCTGAATGATCTGATGTGCGATCCAGATGGTGTCTTTCCCCTCATAAGGCCGGGCCGAATGGGCAGTTGAAGCTGCTTCAACTGTAACCTCAAAAGTATCGAATGAGCCGGTTTCGGGTCCCGGCCGGGCACTGTAAGTACCGCTGGGCATGCTCGGATCGCAATGAACACCGTATACAGCTTCGATATCATTCAGCACTCCTTCCGCAAGAATACGGGGTGCCCCGCTTGGCGTCACCTCTTCGGCAGGCTGCCAGAAAATGCGAACCTTGCCGTTCAGATGTTTTCGATGTTGATGAAGCAGCATTGCGACTCCACATGCGATGGTGCTATGGACATCGTGCCCGCAGAGATGGCCGAAACCCGATCGTTGTGAGGCGTAAGGCTTTTTCTTGCGATCCTGAATGGGAAGCCCATCCATATCGGCCCGGTAAGCGATAGCCGGCCCGTCCTGACTCCCCTTGATATCCAGATAAAATCCGGTTCCAGCAATTGTCTCTGGTGTAGGAAGTCCACTTTCGACAAGATAACTTCGCAGGGTTTTAGAGGTCTGAAATTCAGACCATCCCGTTTCGGGATGCTGATGCAGTGTCCGCCGCAGTACTACGAGATCTTTTTCAAGAGCACGGGAAGCAGATCGTAACACTTTGAACAATTCATCCATAAATGAGTCTGACACTGAAAGAAGCTATGCAACCGCAAGGCTTCAGTTTGATAAAAGGTAAATGATGGAGATGTCAGGCACTGAAAGAGGTCCCGCAACCGCAGGTACTGGTGGCATTCGGATTGTTGAAGACAAATCCTCTTGCATCAAGTCCGTCATGGAAATCGATCGAAATACCGCTCAGATAGAGGATATGCCGTTTGTCGACGATGACCTCGATGTCTTCGGTTTCAAAAAGTTCGTCGTTGTCGGTCCGCTCGTCAAAACCGAGAGAATAACTCAATCCGGAACAGCCGCCCCCCTTTACAGCCACCCTTAAATAATGATGCGAAGGGATCGGCTCCCCGTCAATGATTTTTCTGACCTGCCGGGCAGCCCGATCGGTCAATGCTATCGGATTTTTGGTTTCTTCAGTGAGGTTTACGCTTTGTACAAGATCCATAATTGCAATACAACTATCATTTTTTTTGCCGTCACGTCTATTCGTTGTACGGTATGTTATTATTTATACAGATTCTAAATATACAAATTAATTATAGCAATGAGAAGTTCCCATCAGGACGGATAAATTGGTAGCGGGACGACAGTTAAGACGAAAGAGTAAAAATATCCGACTGTTTTTCCCGGAATAATTTGAGAATACCGAGGCTGGTCAGGTTAACGAGAATCCGGGTTGCCTTGTTCCTGTTGATATCCGCCAGACTGGAGTATTCCTCAGCTGTAATACCGGGATATTCATTCAGATACCGGAAAAGCTTCTGTTCATTGATTCCGTATTGAAAACTGACGCCGTCATCCGAAGTGCGAATTCGCAATAATTCGGCCCATTCATCGCCGGTGCGGACACTCTCATCGGCGATGCGGACGTAGACGACGTCGCCCTGCCCGTTTCGGACGGTAACCGGTTTTACTTCGGCTTCATGGATATAAACCAGCAGCACTTCTTTGTCGAAAAAAGGGACGATCTCCATGTGGTAAACAAGCGGAGGGTTACAAAGCAAGTGTGCAGCCTGGGCAAGGAAAAAATCCTGCTCATGGTAACTTTCTACACCTACAATCGTGTGGTCATCATCTACACCGACAAGCAGATGTCCACCGTGGGTATTTGCGAAAGCAGCGATTTCACGAGCAATTTTTTCAGGGGAGGAGATGGCTCTTTTAAATTCCAGCGAGAGACCTTCACCGGAGCGGATCAGATTTTTCAGATCCCGCAAGCTCATGGAGCTGTGAATAGGGGCTTCATGATTCATGACAAAATCGCGTATTCGTACTTATAAGAGAACAATAAAGTAATATAACGAAAGTATTATTAAAAAATGACTTCCTCTTTCGGATCGCGGGTCATCAGATTGTGGACCGCTATTTCGGGCGACATATCTTCGAACAACACCTCATAGACTTTCTCCGTAATCGGCATGTTTACCTGCAGTTTTTGCGCCCATTTGTAGACCGATCGGGTTGTCTTGACACCTTCAGCAATCATATTCATTGATTCAATGATTTCCTTGAGTTTTTCCCCCTTTCCGATCCGGTAGCCGACATTTCGGTTTCGACTGTGGCGGCTGGTACAGGTCACAATAAGATCACCGACGCCGGTGAGTCCGGCAAAAGTATCCTGCGAAGCACCCAGACTAATGCCGAGCCTCCTCATTTCCGTGAGCCCCCGTGTGATTAGTGCGGCTTTGGCGTTGTCACCGAGTTCAGCGCCGTCGGCAATACCGGCGGCTATCGCCATGATGTTCTTGACAGCGCCCGAAACCTCCACACCTACGATATCCCGGTTCACATAGACACGAAATTTTGGTGTCATAAACAGTTTCTGGATGAACAGAGCGGTTTGTTTGGAGTTGGAGGATGAGACTACCGTTGTGGGCATGTACCTGCTGACTTCCTCGGCGTGACTTGGTCCAGACAGAACACCAATATGATCGTCGGGGATAACCTCCTGCAATACTTCCGAAAGCACCTGGCTCATTGTCAGAAAGGTGTCCATTTCGATACCCTTTGAGACCGTGACGATACGTTCGTGACCTCTCAGCAGAGGTATGGTTTGTCCGGCAATTTCCCGGATGGTGTGCGACGGTGTCGCAAAAACTACAAATTCAGTTTCTTCCAGCGCCTCTTCCAGGTCAGAATATGCTGTTACCGAATGCGGCAGTAGGACATCCGGCAGATAGACCCCGTTTTTGTGATAATTCCTGATGTTGTCGACAATTTCTTTTTCTCTTGCCCAGAGCCGAACATCATGGCCGTTTTCTGCCAAAATCATGGAGAGCGCTGTACCCCAGCTTCCGGCTCCGATTATACATATTTTCACGGTTGTTACTCCCGATTTAAGCGTCCTTTTGCCGGTTTAAACGACTGAATGCGATTTTCAGTACCTTCTAGCAACCGACGTATATTGGTATGATGTTTGATTATGATGGTAGCAGCCACTACCGCACTGATAACAATGAGGCTGCCGTCAATCGGCTGATCGAATCCGTAGCGAAGCATCAGCAGAAAAAGAGGGTAGGAGAAGCAGGAGAAAATGGAGCCCAGCGACACATAACGGCTGGTGAACAGAATGGTCAGAAAGACTATGATGGCCAGTGTGATGGAGATTGGCTCGATACCGTATAACATCCCGGCGGCGGTAATGACCCCCTTGCCCCCCTTGAAACGGGCATAGAGCGGATACATATGTCCACCTACAGCTGCCGCACCGGCAATCAGCCTCATAAAGACATCGGTTTCCCACATGGCGATAGAAACCGGGACATCCCCTATGTGATAACCGATCTGGCTGATGTAATACGCTGCCGTAAATCCCTTGGCAAGATCAATTAGTGTAACCACCGTCCCCGCTTTCCAGCCAAGAATCCGGAAGGTGTTTGTGGCACCTGCGTTGCCACTGCCGTGATCACGTATATCCACCCTTTTGAATATTTTCCCGACCCAGATCGAAGTGGGTATGGAACCTAACAAATAGCTCAATACAATGATGACAATGAAAGAAAACATACAAACTTCCTGAAAAATAGAATCCGGTTATGGATTCTGTAATTTGGATAATACCGTTAAAATATCACTTTTTTTATCAACTTAAGTGGTTGGGGCCAAGTGCTTTTCTGCATGATACGATGAGCGCACAAACGGGCCGCTTTCCACATGCTCAATGCCCTTGCTTTCACCGATCTCCTTGTAGGTGTCGAACATTTCAGGATGGACATACTCCTCCACCGCCAAATGCATTTTGGTCGGTTGCATGTACTGTCCGATCGTCATAATGTTGACACCGGCTCCAGAAATTTCGTCCATTAACTCGAAGACTTCGGCTGGTGACTCTCCAAGTCCGACCATAATCCCTGTCTTGGTTCGCATTCCCTGATCTTTTGAGATTCGCAGCAACTCAAGCGAACGCTCGTATTTTGCCTGGGGCCTGACCCGCTTGTAGAGACGGGGTACCGATTCCAGATTGTGATTCAATATCTCGGGCTTTGCGTCGAGTACAATCTGAAGAGCATCCCAAATACCACGAAAATCGGGTATCAAAACCTCAATGGTAACCCCGGGGATTGCATCCCGCAACCGGTGTATGGTTTCTGAAAAAATCGGTGCTCCGCCATCTTTGCGTTCGTCCCTGTTCACCGAAGTGATGACAACATGTTTCAGATCCATCACTTTGGCAGCTTCCACGACCCGGTTGGGTTCGTCCCGGTCCAGACCCTTCATCGGGCGACCGGTTTTGACAGCACAGAATCCGCACGAACGCGTGCAGACATCCCCCAGTATCATGAAAGTCGCCGTTCCGGCATTCCAGCACTCGGCTATATTCGGACAACGGGCCTCGGCGCAAACCGTATGCAGGGAATGATCATTGATGATGTGGGATATCTTCTTGTAGACTTTTCCGCCCGGGATCTGCGATCGAAGCCATTCGGGGCGCCGTTTACGTTTGCCATTGCTGTTGTTACCTGGTGCACCGCTGGTGGTTTCGCCAGACCGGTGTTCGCGGTTTCGTGAATCGACAACAGGAGATGAAATGACATTGAGTTCTTTAATCATCGAGATAATCAAATTCTGATAAAGGGGTACAAGTTGCGTGATGATAAAACAACTGGAATTTTGATGGAGTAAAATATGGTGTAAAATAAGGACATTTAGACGATTCTAAAACCTCCTCGGCATAATACCTTTAACTGTCGGCCGGCATCGGTGTTATCGAACATCCAAACACTTCCTCAAATTCAATAACGATCCGGTTGCGAATCACGTCTGCCGGCGGTGGATTTTCAAGCAGTTTCTCGAAACTTGTGACACCGCCGTCATCGATACCACACGGGATGATTCCGTGGAAAAAGTCGAGATCTGTATATGCGTTCAACGCAAATCCGTGCATGCAAACAAATCGTGAACATTTGATACCCAGTGCACACAGCTTGTTATTGTCGACCCAAACCCCGGTTCTTGACGGAATGCGCTGCGCTATGATGCCAAAGCCGGCGGCGGTACGAATGATCACCTCCTCCAGTTTCTCAATATATCGCGCTACCCCGACCCTGAATTGTTCCAGGTCGAGAACCGGATAAACGACAATCTGGCCCGGCCCATGAAACGTAATGTCGCCGCCGCGATCCGTCTTGACAACCCCGATCCCCTTTTGTACCAGGGTATCGTTCGTGAAAATCAGATTCTCCCATTTACCGCTTTTACCGATTGTGTAGACATTTGGATGCTCTACAAATAGAAGGTATCCGGCAGAATCATCGTTGTTTCGCTCCCGTTTCCGACGGATAAGCTCCTGCTGCAGCGATTGCTGATATCGCCAGGTTTCGTAGTAGGGCTTGCTGCCCAGGTTTTGCAGGTGTACGACCGGTTGCATGAGATTACATGATAACGGAGTTATATCTCCAGTGAGCGATGTCAACAAAATGTGACATTTCCGATGTAGTCCCCAACGGTGGAAGGGACGTCCGGGACGAAAATGACAAAAAGGTAAAATACAAAAGAGTAAGCGGTTTTATTACATCCATGATATCTGTATTTTTTTGATGTGTATAAAGTTATAATTCCAAAGTCACTTGATGCACCCATTATGCACCCATTAGTTACTTTCATGCTTGTATATGATGAACTGCTCGTCATGGGTGTTTCTTTCGGTCATCTTCTGTAATGCATCCCGGGTACCAAACATGGGAAACCCGGGATATTCCATATTTTTTAACCGCTGATATGTCAATCATCAAAATTCGAAGACTGCTCATCCTGCTGATGATGACAATTATGCCTGCCATTGTATCCAATGCCGTTGCTGATGATAACACCAACAAGGGACTCCGGTTCGATCACGTCACAGTTACCGATATGGACAGCATCTTTTCCGTGTATGACGCTTCGGACTCACCCGGATGCACGGTTGGGGTCATCTGTGACGGGGAGCTGATTTTTTCCCGAGGGTACGGAATGGCTAATCTGGATTACGGAATTCCGCTCCTGCCCGATTCCCGCTTCATGGTCGCCTCCGTCTCCAAACAATTTGCCGCCGCCGCGCTATTCATGCTGGAGCAAGAGGGCAAACTCGATCTCAATGAGGATCTCCGGCCCTTCATCCCCGAAATGTCGGAATTTGATAAACCGATTACGGCGCGTCAGATCATACATCACAAATCGGGCTTGCGGGATATCTACAATCTGCTCTCGCTGGCTGATATCGGGCTGGACAACACCACAACCAATGAACAGGCGCTCGAAATGCTGGGGCGGCAGCAACGACTCAATTTCGATCCCGGCAGGTGGTATTTATACAGCAACAGCGGCTATTTCCTGATATCGATTCTGGTCAAAAATCTCTCGGGAATGTCTCTCCGGGATTACACACACAAGCATTTTTTCGAACCGACAGAGATGAATGCAACCCACTGGCACGACAATACGGAAGAGATTGTGCCAAATCGTGTCATCAGTTATCGACCGATGTCATTTGGATCCGGACAGTTTTATCGTGACAACATGGATCGCGTCGGTGCACGCGGCCTCTTTACCACAGTTGAAGATATCGCAAAATGGGATGCCAATTTTATTGAAAACCGGTCGAATCTTGAGAACTTCACAGAAAAAATGTTGCGCCCGGGATACACCACACAGCGCAGTTTAATCAATTATGCTGCGGGTCTGCGGCTCAACCGGTATAAAACGCTCAGGACAATCGGACACGCCGGCAGCTATATGGGTTTTCGTACCGACTATATGCGATTTCCTGCATATAATTTCGCTGTGGTCGTTTTTTGCAACCAAAGCAATATCAACCCATCCGTCCACTCCCGGCAGGTAGCCGATCTTTATTTGAAAGAGATCTTCGAAGAACAGTTCCGTGATTACCCTGCCATTTACCGTAGTGAATCCCTTCATACCGCATTTGAAGTTATGAGTAAAGACGGAGATCTTTATCTCCGGCGCATAGGTGATATCACAGATGCGACAATGTCGGATGAAACCCGGCGACTGCTTTGGCTGCGTAATGATCAGTTTCGTACCGGAAGGTGGGATCTGGCTTTTGAACGCAATGCCAACGGCAGGATAGACCGTTTTGTACTGGAAGCTCCCCGAACCGGAAAAATTACTTTTTACAGAGAACAATGATCTGCATTATGACTTATAATCGAATAGGCGGAACCGCCGGTCGCGCTTCAGTATTCCGTGCCGGTCTTTTAAATGCCGGGGCATCCGGACTCACTCCGGTATTCCGTGCCGGTCTTTTAAATGCCTGGGCATCCGGACTCAATGCCGCAACCAGAGCCAATGCCTATCGAGTGCTGTCGGTCCGGACCCTATGTATTTTGGCAATTATGCTTTTATCGTTTCCACCGAAATACTCCGATGCACTGGCCATACGGATCACACCGGTGGTGGAAATGGGGGAGAAAAACCGTGAAGTAACCCGTGAAACGACACGGGATACAGCAACGGTCCGGGACACATTGGAAATTGCGGAGTTGCGCCTGTACGATTATTATGATTTGTTCAAAGATTACGACCGGGACGATGCCCCCGGCTGTGCTGTTGCGGTATATCTCAACGGGGAAATTGTTAGCAGTGCTGCATTTGGAATGGCCAATCTGGATTACGGCATTCCACTTTCCGACTCAACGAGGTTCTACATGGCCTCTGTCACGAAGCAGGTGACTGCGGCCGCTGCCACGCTGCTGATCGTCCGGGGCGAACTAAATCCCGAAGTCCGGGTTGCCTGGTATTTAAAAGACTGGCCCGATTGGGCAGAAGAAGTTCGCGTGAAGCACCTTTTCAATCACACATCAGGCCTTCCCGACATATTTGATCTCATGGATATTGCAGGGATATCGTTGAGCAATGTTATGGACCTTGACGACTATATGTCAGTGATCCGGAACGGTGAATCACTTAAACATCGCCCGGGAACACGATACAGCTTCACTAACAGCGGATACACAGCATTGGCAAAGCTGGTCGAAACAATCACCGGCGACGATTTTTCAGTGTTTGTGGATAATGAACTGTTGCAGCCGCTCGGAATGACTGCGACCCGTTTCCACGATGACCGGTACCGTGTTATTCGGAATCGTGCAATCAGTTATGCGCCGCTGCGCATCGATGACAATGGCAATGAGGACGGCGGGAGCGATTCGGAAGGAGCGTCGGATGCGCGTCTGCAATTCCGGCAGACCTACCTGAGCAACTTTCAGGGTGTGGGACCGGGCGGACTTTACTCCAGTCTTCGCGACTGGCACCGATGGGAAGCGTTCTGGAGCGGCCACAACGAACTACCCGACCCCGATGAGTCGGCGGAGTTGAAGCGGATTTTGACCGAACGGATGGTTATCAACAGAGACACGCTTGCTTATGGAATGGGGTTGGAGATTGAAGAGTGGCAGGGACTTCGGATGGAAGGGCACTCCGGCAGCTTCATGGGATTCAAGACCGATGTCCGCCGGTTTCCGGAATACGGACTGGCGGTGCTGACTCTCTGCAACCGGGAAGATGCCAATCCCGGCGAAAAGAACCGGGCGCTTGCCAGAAAGCTGTTGAAAGTGCCATTTGAGACTTTTTTGAAGCCATACATCGGAACGTATCACAACGAGGAGCTTCTGGTGGATTACACCATTTCCGTGGAAGATGGTACGCTTAATCTGGGGCGCCGGTTGGCTCCCAACGGGCTCATGAACGAGGAGCAGCGCGATAAATGGCGGGCGGGTTCATGGGATATAGTATTCGTCCGGGATGAAGAGGGCGGTATCAAAGGCTTTCTTGTCTCCACCGGTCGGGCAAGGGAGGTGGAATTCCACCGGAAATGATATATTTGGACCAGCATATGGGACACAGGCTGTCACATGGCATATGCAGCAGCCGTACAAACCCCTGTCATTGGGTATTTTCCATGTTTAAATCACGAATAACACAATAAACTTAACCGTAGCATAAAAAAGTATGAAAAAGACATCACGGCAACAGTTTGAATTCAAAGCCGAGATGAAGCAGCTGCTTCATCTGATTGTAAACTCACTTTATACCAATCCCGAGGTATTTCTCCGGGAACTGATCTCCAATTCATCGGACGCCCTCAACACCGTTCGCTTCAAACAGGTGACCGGCGAAAAGATCAGGTCCCCGAAACTGTCTCACGAAATCAGAATTACCGTCGACGACAAAAAACAGTCATTCCTCATCGAAGACACCGGAATCGGAATGACCTTTGAGGATCTCACCGAGCGGCTGGGAACTGTGGCCAGTTCCGGTACAATGGCGTTTATCCATCAGCTCAAAGATAAGAAGAAGAAAATAGATGGGAATATGATCGGACAATTTGGCGTCGGTTTCTACTCCGCCTTCATGGTGACTGATGAGATAACAGTCGAGACCCGGCATGCCGACCCGGATCAGAAAGCCTGGCGATGGGTGTCTGATGGACAGGGTACCTATGAGATCGGGGAAGCGGATCGGACCGAACGCGGAACCGCCATCTCTTTCAGGCTCAAAGATGAACACAAAGTATTCGCCAATGCCGACCGGGTAAAACAGTTGATCCGTAAATACTCCAACTTTGTCGACTACAGCATCACGGTAAACGGTGAGGCAGTCAATGCCAAAGGTGCACTGTGGCACAAACAGAAAAGCGACATAACCGACGAAGAGATGAAAGAGTTCTACAAGTTCATCACCAATGATTTCCAGGATCCCTTAGACCATCTGCACCTGGCCATGGAAGGTCGAATCAATTTCAAAGCGCTCATTTTTGTGCCCCAAAAGGCGAAACCGGATTTTTTCCGGACCGAGAACCTGAAATCGATACAACTCTACTCCAATCGCGTTTTTGTGCGCGAAGATTGCCAGGACCTGCTGCCGGAGTATCTGCGTTTTGTTGAGGGGCTGGTCGACAGCGAAGATCTTCCGCTGAACGTCTCCCGGGAGGTCACGCAACACTCGCCTGTTATGGCCAAAATCAGGGAGGTGTTGGTCAACAAGATCCTCGGCATAATCGAATACTGGACGGAGAGCGAACCGGAGAAATTCCGGACTTTCTACAAGGAGTTCGGCCCGCTGCTTAAATCAGGTCTCAATTCCGATTTCGGCAATCGCGATCGTTTGATCGAACTGTTGCGTTTCCACTCGACCAAAACAGCCGACGAAAACAGTGAGATGATCTCACTCAAAACCTATGTGGACCGCATGAAGGAAGGCCAAAAAGAAATCTTTTATCTGTCCGGAGAAAGTCTCGGTGAACTCCGGCGCG
>SLQC01000340.1 GCA_007131625.1 Balneolales bacterium
AACTTGATATCAATTAGTTACGGGTTTTTATCAGGCAAATTGGCCTGCCATTGCAATGCGAGTTCTGCATTGCCTATATTTATGTAAAATGACACGTCAGACTTTTCGGAGTGGACTCATATATTAATAAATCAAAAACGATCAGAAACCGGTCCAAATTTACTATTTAATAGTGTAAAAACCAATGATTCCAATATGATAGCCAATGATTATAATTAGTTGATAATGTAGCGGGATCCGTTTCCTGAATTATTTGAGACGAATACTTACGGGTGGCCGTGGAAGAAAACGTATGAAACAATCTTTTCGTACCTGATCAGGACCCGATAAGAGACAGTTTCGCAAATTTGACCATAAGTTTCTTTTGGCCTGCATTTTTAAAAAAGACAGTGACTTTCGCCTGTTCGCCCCGGCCTTCGCACTGTAGTACCTTTCCTGCTCCGAATTTGGGATGGATCACCGCCATTCCGGGACGCCATACACCGTCGTCAGGCATGTTGTCATACTCGATGGACATACCCGTCGGAGAGGTTTGTTCAGGCTGAAATATGGAAGTGCGGGACCCGGTTGACGCTCGGTCTTCATCGTAAGCAATATAGGTTGATCCGGGTCGACTCGCGGATCTGTCCTGCCTGATTGTGGCTCCGGTTTCGGTTCGAACAACAGCTGAGTCCACCTCATCCAGAAATCGGGAACGGCGCATTTCGATCTGTTCGCCGAACCGGAACCTGTTTTTTGCATAACTGAAAAATAGTAGCTTTTTAGCTCGGGTAATGGCAACGTAGAAAAGCCGCCGCTCTTCCTCAACGTCGACCTCTTCACCAACTCGGCCGCCTATGGGAAACAGATCCTCTTCAAGCCCGGTGATATACACGACCGGGAATTCGAGACCTTTGGAACCGTGGGCGGTCATCAATGTTACCGCCGGCTTTTCTGTGTCATGTGCATCGAGATCGGTGACCAAACTTATCTCCTGTAAAAATGCACCGAGAGAAGGGGTATTACTGCTTTTTTCAAAAAAGGAAATAGCATTGAGCAATTCCATTACATTTTGCCGCCTCATAATAGAATCATGTGAATGCTCCTCGATAAACTGTTTGACGTAGCCAGTCTCTTCGAGCAGAAACCGGACAGTATCGGTTAAGCCGACTTCCTGCAGTTTTTGTTGCGTCTGCTGCATCACGTCGACAAAATTACGGATTCTCGGGATGGTAGGTTTGTAGATACCGGTTGACTCTACATTCTGAATAACATCCCAGAGCGATTTCCCACTATCGCGGGCCAGTTGGGCCAGGATCAGGATCGTCTTTTCGCCTACACCGCGCACCGGTTCATTGATGACTCGCAGCAGAGATTCGTCGTCACCCGAATTGACCAGAAGCCGGAGATAGGCGGTCACATCTTTGATCTCCCTGCGCTGGTAAAAGGATACACCACCAACCAACTGGTAGGTAATTCCGCGACGGCGAAAGGCATCTTCCAGAACTCTGCTTTGGTAGTTGGTCCGGTAAAGAACCGCAAAATCCCGGTAACTCAAGTTTCTGCGCATCTTTATCTCATCGATCATACGGGCAATCCGATTAGCCTCGTCGCGTTCGTCGTAGTTTTCGATGACGGTGATGGCGTCACCCTGATCGTTCCGAGTCCACAAGGTTTTATCAAGCCGGGATACGTTGTTTCTTATCACGGAATCAGCACATTGCAGGATTGCTTTGGTCGATCGGTAATTCTGTTCAAGGGGAATCCGGACAGCATTTGGATAATCCTCCTGGAAATTCAAAATATTGCTGATATCGGCACCACGGAAGGAGTAGATACTCTGGGAGTCGTCACCTACAACACATATGTTTTGGTTGCCGGAAGTCAGCATACGGGTAACCCGGTACTGGGCATGATTGGTGTCCTGATATTCGTCGATCAGGATATAGCGAAAATGTTCCTGATATTTGTGCAACAGATTGGGATGTGCCTCGAACAGCTCGATCGGCTTGATCAGCAAATCATCGAAGTCCATAGCATTGTTTTTCTTGCATCGCGCCAGGTAACGTTCGTAAACCCGGGCGGCGATATCCTCCATGGAACTCTGGACAAAATTATTGCTAAATGTCTCCGGGGTGATGAGCTGGTTTTTGGCTCCACTGATTATATATCGGACCGATTGCGGCTTAACCTCCTTTGTGTTGATATTCATTTCCTGAAGGATGGTTTTGATCACCCGGTCACTATCCACCGAATCATAAATACTGAAATTCCGGGTATAGTCAAGCTGTTCCGCCTCGATCCGGAGGATTCGGGAAAAAATAGAATGGAATGTGCCCATCCAGAGCCTGTTGGCCTGTTCACCGATCAAGTCGACGATTCGGTCCTTCATTTCACGGGCCGCCTTGTTGGTGAAAGTGAGCGCCAGAATCTGATTCGCATAAGCTTTTTCCTGATAGAGAAGATTGGCGATCCGGTAGGTCAGGACACGGGTTTTCCCGCTGCCGGCGCCGGCAATAATAAGCAGCGGCCCGTCGGTGTGTTCGACAGCTTCCTTCTGGCGGCCATTCAGTCCCTTAAGGAATGAAGGAGAAGACGGCCGCTGTTCGTCATCGTTTTTCAATACAAAGTCAGGCATAAATTACTTCGGAAAATCAATCCAGGTCGGCAAGGATCGTTTTCATTTTATTCAAGTTTGTTCGGGCATCCCGCTGTTTGTTACGCTCGTTCTGCACGACTTCTTCGGGAGCATTTTCGACAAACTTGATGTTGGACAATTTCTTTTCCACAGCACCGGAAAAAGATTCCAGCCGCCCGATTTCCTTGCGGATACGTTCCTTTTCCTTTTCGAAATCGATAATACCGGTCAGTGGAACATAAAGTTCATGGCCGTCGACTACATCCGAAGCACTCGCTGAGGGACGTTCGGCGGCTGTATCAACGGTAAAGTCACTGAGCCGCAGCAATTTTTCAAAAACCTGACGATGATCAACCAGTGCATCCTGAAAATCAGGGGTTGCCGGTTTGATGATAATCGATACATCGAGATTGTCGGGGACATTCATCTCGGCCCGGATATTCCGCACTGAAGAGACCATCTGCTGGATGGTTCTGAAAAGTTTTTCGGAATCGTAGTCAACCAGTTTATTGTTGTAAACCGGCCAGTCACTCAGGATTAACGCTTCCTCAGGCGACCTGTCATCAAGCCGTTGCCAAATTTCCTCGGTGATGAATGGCATGAACGGATGAAGGAGTTTCAGCAGCATTTCAAAGATCACAATAGCCCGCTGTGCATCTCCGGGGGGCATTTTCGATCCATACTCGGGCTTGATGAGTTCGAGGTACCAGTCACAGAAATCGTCCCACACCAGCGAATAGATTTTTAACAAAGCTTCGTTGAGACGGTAACGGGAGAGATCGTCGTCGACAGCTAGAACGGTCTGCTGTACCCGAGAGATCATCCAGCGATCGTGCAGAGAAAGGTAATTGTCTTTGTCCGGTCGCTGATTTTGGTCACCACCCTGATCATCATGCTTCCAGGTTCGGTCATAAGACGTTTCGGGGGCAAGATGGAGATTCAGAAATCGGAATGCATTCCATATTTTATTGGCAAAATTACGCCCCATTTCAAATTTGCCGGGATCGAGTTTGATATCCTGTCCCTGAGCACATAGTATAATGAGGCAGTAGCGTACGGCATCTGCACCATACATGTCGATCATCTCAAGCGGATCAATTCCGTTATTCAGACTCTTGCTCATCTTTCGGCCCTGCTTGTCCTTGATGATCCCAGTCATGAAAATGTCCTGAAATGGTGCCTTGCCGGTGAGATGCAGCCCGCCCATAATCATCCGGCTCACCCAGAAAAAGAGGATGTCGTATCCCGAAACAAGAAGGGAGGTCGGGTAAAAGTAGTTGAACGCTTTGGTTTTCTCGGGCCATCCCAGCGTGGAAAATGGCCAGAGCCAGGAGGAGAACCAGGTGTCGAGCACATCGGGATCCTGAATCATATCCTTATCGGGCTGATCGATGCTGACTACATATTCCCGGCTGTGATCTATAGATCCGTCATCATTGGTGTAGTACCAGACGGGGATGCGGTGTCCCCACCAGAGTTGACGGGAGATGACCCAGTCGCGAATATTTTCCATCCACCGCATAAATTCGTTTTCCCAACGGGAAGGATAGAATGAGAATTCGTCGTTTCTGTTCGCCTTCATCGCCTTGTCGGCCAATGGTTTTATTTTCACGAACCATTGGTCGGATAGCAGTGGTTCGATAATCGCCTTGCTGCGGCTGGAAATTCCTACCTGATTGACATAATCCTCAACTTTAACCAGCAGGCCATCGTTTTCCAAATCCCTTACTATTTTATTCCTGGCATCAAAGCGATCCATGTTGGCGTATCGGCCGGAAGCTTCGTTCAGCGACCCGTTTTTATTGATGATGTTTATGACCTGCAGATTGTGGCGTCGGCCAAGCTCGAAGTCGTTTTCATCGTGTGCCGGTGTGACTTTCAGAGCACCACTGCCGTAATCCATTGTAACATAGTCATCAGCGATAATTGGAACACTTCGTCCGGTAGTGGGAATAATTACTTTGCCACCGACCATATCCTTGTATCTTTCATCATCTGGGTGGACACTAACTGCGGTGTCGGCAGGGATGGTCTCGGGTCGGGTGGTTGCGATGGTGATGTGCGTTTTGCCGGATCGAGTGGCTGTCGACTCATCCAGCGGATACGAAACGTGCCACATATGTCCTTTACGTTCTACATGTTCCACCTCTTCGTCGGATATGGCGGTCATGTCGACCGGACACCAGTTAACCAGATAGTTGCCCTTATAGATGAGTCCCTCGTTGTGAAGCCGGATGAACGTCTCCTGAACAGCGTGGGAGAGCCCTTCGTCCATTGTGAATCGTTCGCGGCTCCAGTCGCAGCTCACCCCAAGTTTGCTGTATTGTTTGGTAATAATTGCCCCATACTTTTCTTTCCATTCCCACACCTTTTGGACGAACGCTTCGCGGCCGATATCGTGCCGGCTTTTCTTTTCGATTTTCTTGAGTTCCCGCTCCACAACATTCTGAGTAGCGATTCCGGCGTGATCGGTACCGGGAAGCCAGAGTGCTTCGTACCCCTGCATCCGTTTCAAACGGGTGAGCGCATCCTGGACGGCTCCCTGGAGGGCGTGCCCCATATGCAGTGCACCGGTCACATTGGGAGGGGGCATCATTATGGTGAACGGCTCCTTGCCGGACTCCTCATGGGCTTCGAACATCCGGTGCTTCTTCCAGTAGTCGTACCATTGATCTTCAATGGCTTTAGGGTCGTACTTTTTGGGAATTTCTTTTTCGGAGGGATTTCCGCTGGACATAATGTTATGATATCTGAAACAACTGAAACGATTGCCGGAGGTACATGCTCGGGTTGCCGGTCGTTCGACCTGCACCATTTGAGTAACGTTTCAAGGATTTAATAATGAGCTACACTTTTCTGTGAAGCAGCACACCGAAATGGCCGTCACATTTGTGGATGTGCGGAAGTGTCTGATACGATTTTCTGTCTTTGGACAGCACTTCTTCCGGAAGATAATCTTCGAGATTCTCCAGTTCGAAGTTGTCATATGACTTTAGAAAATGGTTGATCCGCTCTATGTTTTCATCTGGTTCGATAGAGCAGGTGGAGTAAACCAGACGTCCGCCACGCTTAACCATATTTGCTGCTGCATCAAGGAGTTCATCCTGTTGATCTGTAAATTCTTTGAGGTCTTTTTCAAATCGCCTCCATCTCAGGTCAGCCCGTTTGGCCAAGACACCAGTGCCGGAGCAGGGGGCATCCAACAGGACGGCATCCACCAGTTTGAACCGTTCCTTAATGATATCCGCCCTTTGTACCTTAACGATATTGGCTCCGTAGTTGGTAACGTTTTCAGCGATTGCGCCGATGCGGTCAGCGGCGATATCAACCGCCAGAATACTGCCTTGATTCTTCATCAGGTCAGCCATAAAAATGGTTTTGGTGCCGGGGGCTGCGCACAGATCGTAGACAGTTTCACCAGGTTTAGGATCGAGTATAGTAGGAGCAAATCCTGCTGCAATATCCTGGACCTGGCAAAAACCTTTCTGAAACCAGTTTTTAGAGCGGATTTTCTGGAGTGTTTCAACACGGTAAAAGCCGGGGAGCCAGTCGCTTTCCTCAAAAGCTATTCCTGATTTTGAAAGACGGAGATGAAAATTCTTATCGTTGGTTTTAAGTCCATTTACCCGCAGATAATACCCAGGTCGATGATTGTTGTACTGCATCAGCTGAAAAGCTTCACGTTCGCCGAACCGTTTCACCCAACGCTCCACTAACCATTCGGGATGGGAAAAAGTGGTGGCGATGAGTTTGGTCCGGTCCTCGAAATCAGGTTTTGGAAGGTTGGGCATCTCGCGCTGTACCCGGCGAAGTATGGCGTTCATCAGGTCGCCGCTTCTGGAACCGCCCATCAGCTTTGCAAGATCTACAGCTTCATTAATAGCGGCGTAATCGGGAGTTCCGTCCATGAAAAGCAGGTCATAAAGACCGATACGAAGAATATTCTTGAACTGTGGATTCATATCTTCCACAGTCACAGCACTAAAACGTGATATCAGAAAATCAAGGTAACTTTTTTTGCGCAGGATCCCTTGAACATATTCGTTGGCCTGCTGACGATCCTGCCCATCAAGTTTGTCGAGGATGCCCGGGTTCGTTCGCCTGTGTTCTTCAAAATAGTTCAGGGCATTAACACTGGTTTGTCGCGCAGTAAAAGTCTGTTCCAAAGTAGTTTTTCCCGCTTTTCTGGTTTAAATTCAAATTTAACAAGATAAGGATTTTTTAGGTAATAGGTAATAGGAATCTTAAATATACTGAGTGTTGTGGTAACTCGGATGATGTGCGTTTTGACGTCATGCCGGCAGAACCTGAAACCAATTCGATTCG